>JBGAGR010000238.1:0-12292 GCA_044226645.1 Aggregatilineales bacterium | reverse complement strand
GGGTAGGCTAAATATCGCCCGTTGGGCGACCAACTGAATTTGTACTCAGGAAACGGCGCATTGGGTGTCGTGGTGGATGGGTCTTCAAGCCTGGTAATCACCTGTTGTGTCGTCACGTCGTAAATCACCTCACGCGCGCCGGGGCATCCCTTGAGAAGCGAATATGGCTCATTACATCGGACGTAAACATAGTGGATGCCGTCCGGCGAAGGTCGAATAATTTTCGAGTCAGGGTCACGATTGGTTAACATGGGTAGGTAGAGGTAGGGTGTTGGGTCGCTCTCCTCACCGGTGAGTACGTTAATAGTGATTTTGGTTTGTATAGGAGGATCACCGATAGCGGTGTTAAGAATAGACAAGTCGGTATCCGAATCCCAACCAACCGCTGAATTACTAGACTCCCAGGTGACACGCCAGGGTATGTCCAGCAGCATATTCCCGGTATCGAGATTGTAGACTTCCAGTGTATCGGCAATGGCGTTAGTTACAGTCACAATCGCTAGATAATGTAAACTGGGGGAAAACCACAGACCCGACCTGAGTATTGTATCGATATGAATGGGGGTTCCAAAAACAGTCACCCGTTTCACGTCTGACAGTTTTTGGACATAGACAATTCGGTTCTCGACGGATTCAGCCAGTACAACAGAGGCACTTACACTGGCTAAAAGGAACAGCAGGCTCACTAGGAAAAGCGCAGGTCGAAGCAGCTTTTGCATGAGAATTGCTTTCATGAGGGTTTAATGCTTTCCATACAGAATAAGAAATCTAAAGAATCGTTGCATGATGTCTTTGATCTCATTACGTCCCAACTCTAGCGCCAAATGTACTAATCACCAAACGTTGTACTTTCGTACAGGTTGTACGCTGTTCTTATGACGTTTGGAACCTGCATAGTGATTCCGTAGTATTCTCTTAAATCACTTTTTTGCATAAAGGGGATAACAATGCGTTACAAATTACTGGGTAAAAGCGGCCTGCGCGTATCTGAACTCGCGCTGGGGACGATGACCTTTGGCGAAGATTGGGGCTGGGGAGCCTCCAAAGAAGAGAGCCGCAAGCAGTTCGATCTGTTCGCGGAGGCAGGCGGCAATTTCATCGATACCTCCATCAACTACACCAATGGAACCGCCGAAAGTTATGTTGGGGATTTCATCCACAGTGAGCGGGAACGCTTCGTCGTTGCTACCAAATACACACTGACTCGCCCCGACTCCGCTGACCCGAATTCCGGCGGGAACAGCCGCAAGAATATGCGCCAATCCGTCGAGCGCAGTCTGAAGCACCTGCAAACCGATTACATCGACCTCTATTACCTGCACATGTGGGATTACCTTACGCCTGTCGAGGAAGTCGTGCGCGGTCTGGATGATCTGGTACGTGCCGGAAAAGTCTTATATGTCGCCTTCTCGGATACACCGGCTTATATCGTCGCGCAGGCTAACACGCTGGCGGATTTACGCGGCTGGTCGCCCTTCATCGGCTTGCAGCTTCCCTACTCGCTGCTGGATCGCGCGATTGAACGCGACCTTTTACCGATGGCGCATCATTGGGATATGACGGTTATGCCCTGGGGCTTGCTCGAAGCGGGGATTTTGACGGGCAAATTCCTGAATAAACCCGATACGGCTACACGACTGAATCCTGACGAAGTCAAATTGAGCGAAAAATCAACCAATGTTGTGCTGGAAGTGCAGAAAATTGCGCAGGAAACCGGGCGCTCAATGGCGCAGGTCGCGATTAATTGGGTGCGGCAGCGTCCGCATAACCAGATGATTCCGATTCTCGGTGCGCGAACTGCCGATCATCTCAAGGATAATATGGCCTGCCTTGATTGGACATTGAGCGCGGAACAGCTTCAACGATTAGATGACCTGAGCAAAATCGACCTCGGCTTCCCGCATGGCTTCCTCGACAGCAACCAATACATCTTCGGCGCGACTTTCGATAAAATTGACCGTCGGTGAGGGTATTTGTTCGATAATGGTCATGGACGTAGGGACACGATATATCGTGTCCCTACCGCAAGAGGGTGTCAGGCAGGGGATTATTGAATTCTCACCATGACATGTGCTTCACGCCACAGCCCTTCCAGATCGTAGAAGCGGCGGCGTTCCTTCAGGAACAGATGCACGATCACGTCGCCGTAATCCATCAGCACCCAGCCGCTTTCGGATGTGCCTTCCACCGAGAAGGGCAGCTTGGCATACTTTTCCTTCATCGCTTCACGCACATATTCGGACAGGGCTTTTAACTGCCGGTCACTGCTGCCGTTGCAGATAATGAAAAAGTCCGCGATGATGGCATCCGGACGCAAATCCAGCAGGACAATATCTTCAGCTTTTTTATCTTCCACCACATCCACGATGTCGCGGGCAAATTCGAGTGTATCCAGACGAAACCTCCAGAGAAGCATAGTTATTGGTTATTAGTTGTTGGTTATTGGTTTTTTAGTTCGTGGATGATCTGTACGCACAAATTCGGGCTGTGCGGGTTTGAACTAATAACTAATCACTAAAAACTAACAACTCTCTACCCCGCATTGTAGCACAATCTAATAGGGAGACAACGGCGGTAGTTCAGCCGATGTGCAAAAAGTCCTGTACAGCGGCGATCACCTGCTGCGGGCGTTCGTCCATGACCTGATGACGGACGCGGGGGAGTTCGGTAAAACGCGCATTCGGCAGCAGTCGGGCGGCGAGGCGGCCTTCATCCGGTGGAACGGTGGTATCCCACTCGCCGACCATGACATGTGCAGGCTGCTGAATTTTCGGCAGGTTCGGTTCGAGATTTTCCCGCGCGATGCTCTGGATGGCATAGGCGGCGGCCTGCCACGAGGTGCGCTTGTAATCCTCGACAATGCGCGCGGTGGCCTGTTCGTCCAGATACCAGTAATTCGGAGCCGCCAGCAGCGGCATGAACACATTTTGCGAGAGCAGCCAGAAGGGCTTCGATTTCGCCAGTGCGAAGGATGCCCACTCGCTGGCAATCACCTTGTTCAGATCGACTTTGTAGCCGAAGCGTCCGGTCACGACAGGAGCCAGCAGCATGAGCCGTTCGACCAGTTCGGGGTAATCGTGCGCCAGCTTGAGCGTCAGCATCCCGCCCATCGAATGCCCGATGACGAGGCTGGGATGGATAGCTTGCTGGCGGCAGAAATTCATGATCAGTTCTTCATGCAAATCGATGCTGATGGGGTCGTCGCCCAATGGGCGCGGTGAATCGCCAAAGCCATACAGATCAAGTGCCCAGAAGCGCACTTTGCTTGCCAGCGCATTGATTAGCGCTGACCACATGCGGCCTGAACTTGCCCAGCCGTGCAGGAGCAGCACGTCCGCGCCTGAACCTGTGCAGGTGTAATGAAGATCAATAGTAGGGGTAAGGGGTGCCATCGCCATTTGCGGATTATAGCATAGCTTTTTGATGATAAGTGATAAGAAAACGCCCTATCCAACTTGCGATAGGGCGTTTCAGATGGTTCTAAAATGACGTTGAATTAATGCGCGAAAATATCACCCTGGTTGCCATCAATAGCGTTAATCCAGGTTCCCTTGCGTCCGGCATGATAAATCCAACCCCACCAGGCATAATCGAAGTTGTAGCCGGGTTCAAAATACTGACCGAGCCAGCTTACATAACCGGGGCAGTTGCCGCCGATGTCGCACTGATAATTGACAGTTGCGAGTCCGCCGCGTGTCGCCCAGGCTGGACTGCTCTTAAGCGTGCCCCACACTACACCGCGATAACCGCCGTCAAAAATGCCATCTTCTGTGCCGTTCAGGACTCCGCCAGCGCCCGGGCTGGTTTGTCCGGCTTGCGCATCGAATACGCCTACCATTTGCACCAGCACACAATAGCTCCCATCAGTCTGGAGCCATACCTGAATGTGGCGGACAAAGGTATCGAATGCCCAGTTATTGCCCCCAATACCGGAGTCAACATCGTTCGCAACTTTGCCAACTACGTTAATGACCGGACGGCCTACATGGTCGCACTGGCTGGGGTTGACCTGCTGCAACCAGGGTAGGTGCAGATGATCGCCAGGATCAGCCATGACTTGTGAGCCTGATGTCACCAAAAGAAAGATTACCAATATTACAAACTTTTTCATGACAATACCCTCCTTTATTATTCTAACTGCCCATTTTTTAATTATATCCATATTAATTTGCATGAAAAGCAGTTGCGTGTCCGATATTCGGATATAAAATTCTAACTTATTGAGAACTTTAAGCGTAAGCCAGAATTAATTCCCTTTTGGAAGTGCGCTGATTTGCAGGATAAAATTTGTACTTTTTGCCGAAAAAGCGCTGCCGGGGAAAGGAATATAGCGATGTGCTGTGATAACCGGAGGGCACACTACCCTTGTTAGTTGAAGCGTACCATGATCTCATCCAGCGCTTTTTTGCTGATAACCGGAACCTGTGCATCCTCCGCCGGATAGCCCACCGGGATGACCACATAGGCGCGTTCATTCGGCGGACGCTTGAGGATTTCCGCCAGAAAGCCCATCGGATTGGGCGTGTGGGTTAGGGTCGCGAGTCCTGCCTGATGCAGACTCGCCAGCAGCATCCCTACCGCGATTCCAACCGATTCTTCGGTGTAGTAAAAGTGCCTTTTACCGCCGTCATCCGAAAGACCGTAGGCCTGCCGAAAAACGATAATCAGATAGGGCGCGTCCTCTAAATGTGGCTTATGCCAATCGGTGCCGAGCGGAGCCAGCGCTTCCAGCCATTCGGCGGTCATGCGGTGTTCGTAGCTCTCTTTTTCTTCAGCCTCCGCCGCTTCGCGTATCTGCCGCTTGATGTCCGGATTGCTCACGACAGCGAATGTCCAGGGCTGCTGGTTCGCGCCGGAGGGAGCTGTCCCGGCGGTAGCAATCGCGTTTTCGATCAATTCAATCGGCACAGGTTCGCGGGAAAATTCGCGCACGGTGCGGCGTTTGCGCATGATATTCAGGAAATCGCGCGAACGGGCAAGCTCTTCTTCCGGTGCAAGGCGATCAAATTCGAGTGGTTTAAAAGGGTATTGGGTTGTCATAATTTTACCTGAGATCAGTCGGTTATCGCATAGCCGCGCCAAACGGTGTAACCGAGTCTACCATAGAAACTCAGCAAATCCGTCCAGCCGATGACGCAGTTGTGTACCGCGCGCGCCTGTAGGATTTCCGATGCTTTCGCTACCATCGCTATGCCGATGCCCCGTTCGCGATGGTCGTCTGCTACACCGACAGCGCCAATCGCGCCCGTATGGTCGCCGAGTATCTGATTCCAGACCCCATTTGGACTAAATCGCGCAAAATCAACTTTTTCCAGCAGCAGCGTGCCGACTACCTGCGTTCCATCCCACGCCGCCAGAATATCGCCATATCGTCCGGCATCGGCGGTCATGGCGTAATATTTCGCCCAGAAGGGAAAAACGCGCTGCTCAAATTCCAGAATCGGGGCGACTTCATCCTGCGCTGCCAGTCGTATATCGACATGCGGCGCGGCGCGTTCCAGTACCCCGGCGGGTGTCTGATAATTCACCAGATCGCGTACCAGATCGTAAGCGGTATCCGGGAACTGCCAGCCGCAGGAACGGAAAAAATCCACCGCGCCGGGACAATCCAGCGGTACACCAGGCCAGAAATAATCCCCGCCGCCGTGTGCCAGACTGATGCGCTGCACCTGCTTCTGCTGCAAACGCTCCACAGCCGCCGTATGCAGCCGCGTTCCGATTCCTTGCCGCTGTTTGTCCGGGCTGACCATCAGCAGCGGAATCCCGCCTTCATCGTCCTCGGCCTGTGTGCTGACAAAACCGACTACCTGACCGTCCTCTAATGCGACCAGATGATTACCATCCTGATAACGCACATAGCCAGTCGTCATACGCCGCAGATATTCCGGCGACAGCGGCCATGTCGAAGCGAATACACGCTGCCACAGTGCATAAACTGCATCAAAATCGGACATCTGATACGGACGAATTGAAATCGGCATCATGATTCACCTGCTGTTAGCCTTTCATGCTATGATAGTTTTTATCCCTTAGCTGTCAAATTTATGAGTGATTTTGCCTTATGACCAAAATTTTCATCAGCTACCGCCGTGAGGACAGCCGCAAGGACGCGGGACGAATTTATGATCGCCTTGCCGAAGCCTTTGGCAAAGAGCATGTTTTTAAGGATGTCGATAGCATTCCGGCGGGTGCAGACTTCCGCGCGGTGCTGGCGAATGCCGTGAAGGGTAGTGACATCTTTCTAGCGGTCATCGGTTCGCGCTGGCTGTCGAGCATGGATGATAACGGGAATCGCCGCCTCGATAACCCTGCCGATTTCGTGCGCATCGAAGTGCAGATGGCTTTAACAGCGGAAAACTGCCGCGTCATCCCGGTTCTGGTCGATAATGCATCCATGCCTCACCCCGATGAACTGCCGGATGATTTGCAGGAATTGGCCTTCAAAAATGCAGTGGTCGTGCGCGATGACCCGGATTTTCACCCCGATGTATCCAAGCTGCTTAAGGAACTGCCGCAGTCGGATGCACCGTCTCCATCGCAAGCAAAACCGACCTTCAGCGTCACGGATGCCATCAGCCAGTTTTTCGCGGCCTTCGATGCACGTGATTGGGATGTGACACGCCAGAAGCTCACGGAAATTCGCACATCGGGACGTGCGCCGAGCGTGTTCGATGTCGATTATTACGAGAAAAAAGTGTGGGCGGAAATTGCGCAGAAGGAAGCGGAAACGGACTACGACATTCTGCGCTTGATGGCACGACGCGGTGATTGGCAGGGTTTGGGAACGGCTTTCCCGAACTTTGCCAAAGCGCATCCCGGTTATGACCCCGATGATATTGCTGGCAAGTTGGCGGCGTGGGTTAGACCACCCGCTGTCATCCGCCCGACTAACCTGAATTTCGCAGGGCCAACGGCAGAAGGTCAGCCTGTAGGTTGGTTTGATAGTCTGGGATTTGTGAACGGGGTTTCGACGGATTACGAAGCCAGTGTTGTTCCCCGGCAAGATCGCCCGCATAGTGTCTGTCTGCGTTTCCAAAACCTGAAGGCGACTGAAGATCAATTTGGTTCGTTTATGCAGCGCTGTCCGGCGCATTTTGTGGCTGGCCGGAAATTAAGGCTTGAGGGCGAAATCAGTACGCGCGATATTGCGCAGTGGGCAGGATTGTGGTTCAGGGTAGACGGCGACAAGGAATACAATCTCTTTTTTGACAACATGAGCGAACGCCCTATTCGCGGCACCACCCCTTGGACATCCTATGTGATTGATGCGGATATAACCCAGAAACCCGCGTGGCTCAATTATGGTATCGTGCTGGTTGGAAAAGGAACCATGTGGGCAGCGAATTTCCGCCTCCTGGTATGGGAATCCGATAAATGGCACGAAGTTTAAATAGTCTCGTGCCATTATCCCGATGACAGGCTGCCCGTATTTGTTACGCTTACGCTGTGACGAGTGGAGCCTGCCGCACGTCTTCCAACGCTAACGTCTCCGCCCGATGCTTTACATTCAACAGCATCTTGCGAATCATGACGAACGAAATCGGCTCCAGAAAACCGCGATAGATGAGCGTGTTCATCCGGCTCGGATTCCAGCCGATTCGCATTCGGAAAATCAGGCGCGAGTTTTGTTCGTCCAACGGCTCAATCACAAAGGTTTGGTCGCCAGCGAAATACGCCTCAAGTTCAGGGTCATTCGGGTCGGCTGGTTTACCGGTGAGGGTATTGATCGTCCCCGCCAGACTGAGCGCGTGTCCCGGCTCAATTTCCGCCACCGGGAAGCCAAAACTGCCGTTTGGCACCGCTTTCACGATGTCCCCAACTGCCAGATGCTGATACTCCGGTTGGATAAACTTTGCGCTCGGCACGCCGCCGTTATCCAGTAAATCGTAGCTGTACCAGCCTGCACGCTGGCATCCTAACTGCACGAACCAGGGCCAGATGTGTTTGGCTGGCGCATGAACCGTGATGGCGCAGGTCAATTCTGAACGGGGATGCGGCACGAATTTATCGCCTGTCAGGTGACTCTGTGCTTCCTCCCCAGTCGCGCCCCAGCGGCTGTACCAGGGACGCAGCAGCGGCGACAGCAGCACCGTGACCGCAATCCGCAGCACCCCCTCAATTCCCTCTAAAACCATCGTTATCTTGTTGAATTTCATCCTGAATTCTCTTTACCCCCTTCAAAACGACTAGGCAGTTTTGTTAGAAACGACACGGAAAACAGGGAAGTCATCAGCGATTTTTTCAAACTCAGCCAACGGCGCATCCTTATTCACCGGTATGTGGGGGCGTGCGCCCGGTGCGCGTTGGAGATATGTCTGTATAATCGGTGCGCGTTCACTAACGGGTACTTCTTCAAGCTGTACACTCTCAGAAGAACCGCTGCGAATAACTGCTTTTCCATTCGCCGCCCTCACATTCAGAACCCACTGCGCATCCTTGCCCAGCATCGACACCAGATAGCGCTGCCCGTTCACAACCGCCATGACCAACGGAAGCGAGACGATATGCCCGGATTTACGCCCCATGACCTCTAATGTCACCAGATAATTCGGTGCAATACCTGTCGCGTGAATGATAGCCCATGCTCTATTCAGGATTCTGGCTAACCAGTTGGGACGATTACCGCTGTATAACCACCCACGTTTGAATTTAGCGTATGACACGGAATGTTTCGGCCTCCATTGCTATCTTCATCAAAAAATGACTTCATTTGAGTCTAGGCGAATACGATTCACAGGACACCTAACATTTATCACTTTAAGAACGGGTCAAAATATCCGGTTTGGTTGTATACTGGCGCGCGGTGCAGCGATAGTGAATCTGAGTGGTGATATGCGCATTGATGTGTTGACTCTGTTTCCGGCCATGTTCGAGGGGCCGATGACCGAAAGTATGCTGTGGAAGGCGCGGGATCGCGGCCTGCTCGATTTGCGTCTGCATGATATTCGCGACTCCACGACGGATAAACACCGCACTGTTGACGATATTCCCTATGGTGGCGGCGGCGGCATGATTATGAAACCGGAAGTCGTCACGCGAGCAGTCGAAACTGTCTTGCAGGACGCAAAACCGGGAACGCCCGTTATTCTCATGGCTCCGACAGGGCGTGTTTTTTCCCATGCCATCGCCAAAGAGTTAGCAGGGCATGAGCAAATGATTATGCTGTGTGGACGCTACGAAGGCATTGATGACCGTGTGCGCCAGTTGGTCGTCACCGACGAAATCAGCATCGGCGATTATGTGCTGACAGGCGGCGAACTCCCGGCGATGGTGATTATTGACGCGGTAGTACGCCACATCCCCGGTGTACTAGGCGCGGAAGGTGCTGCCGATAATGACAGCCACGCCGATGGCATTCTGGAAGGGCCGCACTACACTCGCCCCCCAGTTTTTCGGGGATTAGCGGTGCCTCAGGTTTTGATTGATGGCGATCACAGTAAAATGGTACGCTGGCGGCGGGAACAGGGGCTGCGCCGCACCTGGCAGGAGCGTCCCGATTTGCTCATGAAAGCCAAGCTGACCGAAGAAGAGCAATATCTGCTGGCGACTTTTGCCGATGAAGATGCTCGCCGCAAATAGGAATAAAACGTGATTTCCCTGAAAGTCATGCTTATGTTATACTTTTCAAATGTGTCTTAATCATGCTTGGTTGAGACGATACGGAAGTTGGGCTATACTGTTATTGCTCACTGACGTACAAACCAGTTTGGTAATCAGCGCCCATCCAAAAAGGCAACCTATTCTATGGTTCAGGAAACACGCGAAGAACGACTCGAACGGACTCTGAAAACACTGCACAGCGCGGTGGAAGGTATCAAGGCGACGGTTATCGTCAACATTGACGGTCTGCTCGTGGCGGCTTATCCCCCCGGCGATGAAGAAAATCCCCACGAAAATCCCACCAGCAGTCCCCAGGTTGCCGCCATGTCCGCTACACTTATCGGACTGGCGGAGCGCACCTTAGGACGTTTGGCGCAGGGTGAGTTGGAACGCCTGTTGATGGAAGGCGAAGAAGGTGTCATGGTGGTCTATCCGGCGGGACGCGCCTCATTGGCGGTGCTGGCGGAGAAAGA
The DNA here is from genome assembly GCA_044226645.1 of Aggregatilineales bacterium. Lineage (GTDB taxonomy): Bacteria > Chloroflexota > Anaerolineae > Aggregatilineales > Phototrophicaceae > CFX2. Next base: position 2,219 of record JBGAGR010000238.1, on the reverse strand, counting down.
CGCGCGTATGGCCTATATTCTCTACGCCACCAAGAAGGCCGCCACAGAAGTCGAGGAAATTCTGGGTAAGTAGGGCGTTCAGAAACACAGAAATAAAAAGGGGCGGGTTCTCTTGAGTAACCCGCCCCTCTGTTTTTACTTTTTGTCTTTCGTAGACTGGAAATACACCCGCAAGACCATCTGCCCCAGACGAATTTCATCGCCATCGCGCACCTGATAAGGTCGGTGCGCATTCAGCCGGGTTCCGTTCAGGAATGTCCCGTTGCTGCTGCCCAGGTCAGACAGATTCAACTGCTTTTCCTGTAAACGAATGGCGGCATGTCGCCGGCTGACACCCATGCGATAACCCGCGTAGGAAGTCAGATCGACATCCGGCATTCCGCCTGTATTCGGGTCACGCCGTCCCATGATGATTTCGTTCTTGGGGTAGACCATCATCGGCGTGGTTCCACCCTCAATCTCAACTCGCAGTACCATTTCCTCAGTGAAGACCGCTCCACCGGCGCTCTCAATCGCGCGTACCTGAGCCGTATCCAGCAGCGGTTCTGCCGGACTCTCCTTTTTTTGTACTTCCTGTTCCTTGACCAGATCGCGCGTGCCAACGGCGGATTTGCTCCCGGTCATCAGGTTCGTGCCGCAGTTATCGCAGATCAGCACACCCGGACGGTTGCGATGTCCGCAGGTCGGGCAGATTTGCATGGCACTCTGAGCGCCCCCTTCAGGCGCAGACTGTGGAAAGCGCTGAGCTGGTTTGGCATCATTGGAAGTCTTTGGAATTTGAGTCTCTTCCTTCTTTTCCGCCATGTCTGCCTGCGTTCCCTTGCTGGGGATAGTCTCATCTTTGGCATAACCACGCAGGTCGCGCGTGGTAGCAATGGCTGGAGACGCATCTTTCAATGGCACAGTCGGTGTAGGCGGCTTCGGCGGTTCCGTTTTGGATGGAACCGGCGCGGTAGAAGGCCCCTCAGTCTTTGGCTTCTCTGCGGGAGCAGGAACAGCAGACTTCGGCGCTTCGTTCGGCACAGCCTTATCCTGATTGTCCGCCTTGGCTGTATTCTGTTCGATGGGTGATTTTTCTGGTTGATCCGCCATAAAAGATTTAACCGACTTTTCAGGTTGCAATTGATTTTACCCTATTCTACTGTTACCTTCAAAGTTCATGCAAGTATTTCGGCTGATGTAAAGTGACATTAGGGCAAATCGTATTAAATTTGTTATATCGTTATGTGAGTCGTTATTTATTATGTCTACTCGCAGGCAAATTCCCTGGTTCATAATCGGTGTTCTCCTGCTGGCGACTGCCGCTCGTCTCTATCACATCCAGTCTCAGAGCATCTGGTTTGACGAAGGCTGGTCGGCCTATGCTGCCATTCAGCCAACCGTTCAGCAGGCATTTGCTGCTGACCCCACCAATCCGCCATTGTATTATGGGCTGTTAAATCTTTTTGCGCACGGTTTTGGAGATAGCACTTTAGCCCTACGTTGGGTTTCAACTTTTTTATGTTTGCTGCTCATCCCGCTGGTTTATCAACTCGGCAAACGCCTCTTTAACTCCCGCGCCGGAGTCGCCAGTGCCTTTCTGACAGCCTTCAATCCGCTCATGTGGTGGGCATCGCAGGAAATCCGCATGTATACGCTGCTGGCGCTGCTGGTGACGATTGCCGCCCTGTCATGGCATTCACTTCTGCGCCGTTCATCGTGGGGGGCATGGATCGCCCTCTGGCTCAGTGAACTCGCTCTCCTCTACAGCCATAACACCGGCCCCGTCATTGTGGTGTGGCTCAACGCGATTACGATTCTGGCGTGGCTCTTGAATCGCCTATCGCCTGTAGGGACACGATATATCGTGTCCGCGCTGCCAGCCACCAGCCCCAAAACTAGGAACTTGGAACTAGGAACTTGGAACTTTCTCCTCCTCTGGTTCGCCGGACAAATCGGAGTCGCGCTGCTCTGGTCGCCCTACTTTATAGATCGCTTTCTGCTCCTGCCAGAAGCCAATAAAGCCGTATCGAATATCTCCCCCATGAATTTCGATCTCCTCAGCCGCATGTGGCAGGCGGTCTGGACGGGTCCCTGGCTGATGGTCGGACAGGAACCGCTTATCGTCGCGCTCTCAGCCGTCATTTTTATCCTGGCGCTGCTGCTGATTCCCTGGCGCAATGCCAATGCCCGTTGGCTGATTTTGCATGTCATCCTTTTAACAGGCGGCGTATGGATGG
>JBGAGR010000237.1:0-12649 GCA_044226645.1 Aggregatilineales bacterium | reverse complement strand
TTGACCATCCGCCCCCAATCGGGCGAGGGCGGCTGTACCCCTAAACCCAAAAAGCCGAGTGAAGCGGTTAAAAATATCGCGTAGGAAAAACGCAGCGCCGCTTCCACCGTCAGGGCAGGCAGAACACTCGGCAGGAGTTCGCGAAACAAAATATACAGGGTCGATTCGCCACGCAGCTTTGCCGCCTCGATAAAGCCGCTGTTACGGATGTTCAATGTCGCGCTGCGGATGACTCGCGTCACAATCGGGACATATAGGAGTACGATGACGATGACGATGCCGACAGGGGAAGGGCCAATCGTGCCCAGCATGACCAATGCCAGTAGCAGCGCCGGAATCGCTAACAGGCTGTCTAAAGCACGGGAGATGACTTCATCGACCAGACCCCCGTAATAGCCGAGAAATAATCCGACGGCAGTTCCCAGAAAAACAGAAATGGCGGTAGCAATGCCCGGTATGGTGATAATCTCACGCGCACCCCATAAGACACGGCTGAAGACATCGCGCCCCAATTTATCCGCGCCAAACAGATAATCGGCTGATGGGGGCTGACGTGCCGCGCCGCGAATAATGGCATCAAATTTGTAGGGTGCGACGATTGGCCCGAAAATCGCTATGAGGATAAACAGCACAACAATCATCAGTCCCAGCAGCGAGAGGGGACGCGATGCCAATTTCCTAAGAATAGTAATCAAGCCGTCAAAAAATGCCTTGAAACGCGATGCGCGCAAGGGTTGAGGCTCTGCGCTGGAAACAATACTGGACATCTGAATGATCTTTATCTTAATTGGGTTAGGGGTACCCGCGAGAGGTACCCCGTTTGCATGAGAATGGAGTGGATATGAGGGACGGCGATAATGATTTCAATTGAGCCTCATATCCCCCCAGTGAAAATTACGAACTGAAAGAAACGTTGCGGAAATCGGTCAGGCCAGGGAAGGGAGCCATATCCAGCCCCTGAACGGTGTCACGAGCCGCACCAAACACGGGCGCAAACCAGGGAATGATGATCGGGCCGCTTTCCGCGAAGATCTCCGAAATCTGGTTGTAGATCCCGGCACGGGCAGTCTGGTCACTGGTAATGGCTGCCTGTTGAACCAGCGCGTCCAGGGCCGGGTCCGACCAGTGGGTTTCGTTGTAGATGCCGCCAGTCACATAGGCCGATGCCAGATAGCCCTGCGGAACAGGACGGTCTCCCCAGCCGGTGATGCCCAGATCAGCCTTCAGCCAGTTGTTTGGATTGTCATCACTGTAATAGAAGCCTTCTTCATTGACCTGAACCTCAACCTTGATACAGGCGGGTTCCCACTGCTGTTGCAGAACGGTTGCCAGCGTGTCATAACCCAATACATTGACGGTTTGTAGTGTCAGACCGCTCAATCCATCGGGATAACCCGCTTCTTTCAGCAGTGCTGTCGAAGAATGCACCATAAGCAGGGCCAATCGGGTCATTATTGCCGACCACGCCGCGCCCTTCCAGCACCAGTTCATTAGCCTGCTCGCGGTCAGTGGCATATTTGAATGCCTCACGCACTTTCGGATCCATGCCGGGGCCTTCATCAGTGCGCAGCCGGATGACCGGATGCAGGTTGGTAGCTTTTTGCAGCAGGGTAATGCCGCTTTCGCTTTCCAGAACGCTGATCTGATCGGGCGTGATTTTGTAGATGAAGTCCAGATCGCCGCTGCGCAGGGCGTTGACCTGTGTCACCGGGTCATTGATGAAGGAGAACTGTAGACCATCCAGCAGCGGCTTGCCTTCCTGCCAGTAATTGGGATTCTTGACCAGCGTAGCGCTCTCACCTTCTTTGTACTCGGTGAGCATGAATGGCCCTGTACCGTTGAAATTGGCATACGGCTTGTCGCCCGTCGCGATTTCATTGGGATTGGTAGTGCCATCCTTCAGGACAAGCGCCAGACGATCCCCAACGCCGTACAGGAAATCGGCATTCGGCTGTGGCAGGGTGAACACCACTGTGTTCGCATCCGGGGCGCTGACTTCAAAATCGCCTAGCAGATTCAGTGCAGCGGATTTTACTTCCTTCAGGCGGTTGAAGGTGAAGACCACATCGGCGGATGAAAAACCTGAGCCGTCGTGGAACTTTACACCCTGCACCAGATTGAAGGTATAGGTCAGGCCATCTTCGCTGACGGTCCAATCTTTCGCCAGATTCGGGCCAACACTGCGATCCGGCAGAACTTCTACCACATAATCGTAAATACTGCGGTTGAACAGGATTTCACCGTCATTCGAACCCTGCGCCGGGTCGAGTGTTTGCGGGGCAACGATGCCAACTCGCAGAACATTGCTCGACTGAGCCGAGGTACTGAAAACGGTGCCGATGAGCAAAATGGTAATGGCGAATAATAATCCGATTCGACGTAAATGCATGAAAGACTCCTCCATGTTGGACAGGAAATACGGCTGCACTATTGCTACGGGATTAGACTCCTAATCCGATTGGATGTTACACACTTTTTTCATAATTCGCAAATTTGTTCTGTGTTGAAGCGGAAAAAGCGTGAACCGTCGTGTTTATAGACGCAGCCTAAAGTCGATTATTACGACATTCATATACCTAAAATCAGGAATAGGGGTTCAAAGTAGAGTGAGGGAGCTTATGCGCTCCCTATATAACAAGAGGTATGTCTAATCGGGCTTTGCAGTGAGTTCGAGTAATACTGCATCCGCTTGTACGGATTGCCCGACAGTGTAATGCAGCGCTTTGACTTCACCCGCATAGGGTGCGCGGATGCGGTGCTCCATTTTCATCGCTTCCACAATCATCAGCACTGCTCCGTTTTCGACCTGCTGTCCGACATTGACATAGACCGCGCGGATTTGCCCTGGCATGGGTGCATGGAGTGACCCTTCGGCGGTTTTGGTGCGTCCACCTGCTGGCAGGGGATTAATCCATTGCAGGTCGTGGATTCCGCTTAGGCTGTGAACCCACCAGCGATCTTCGCTGCCTTCGATGACGGTCAAATGCTGGCGATGTCCATCAACGGAAAGCGAGATATTATCGCTATCGCATGACCAGACATGAACCGCATAGGTTATCTCCCCGATTTTCGCGCTGTAGGCTCCATCCCCCTGTGGACTGAGTGATACTTCATATTCCTTGCCGCCGTTTTTGAACTGCTGTCGGATAGGGCGATACGCATTATTCCGCCAGTGTTTTTGCATAGTTTCTGTCGCACAAGTCGAATGAACGGATTTTAAAATTGCTGTAGCAATCAGTGCAGCAGGGGGTAACGGCGCTGCATCTTTCAACAATTCTGGGTGCTGCTCGATAAACGCGGTGGTGATATTCCCCGCCATGTGGTCAGGATGCGTGAGTACGCGCCGTAGGAAGGCGATATTGTTCCGCAGACCCAATAGCTGTAATTGGCTCAAGGCATGGTCAAGCCGCCGGATGGCTCCCTCGCGATGTTCCCCATACGCGATGACCTTCGCCAGCATTGGGTCATAATACACGCCCACGCTATCACCTGTTCGCACACCCGAATCGACTCGTACTTCACGCGGCTCATGCCAGCGCAGGATTTCACCCGTCGCCGGAAGAAATTCGTTAGTCGGGTCTTCGGCATAAACCCGTACTTCAATCGCATGTCCCGCCGGATACACATCCATGTCCGGCAGCGGGAAGCCTTCCGCCACCATCAACTGCCAGCGTACCAGATCGAACCCGGTAGTTTCCTCCGTAATCGGATGCTCGACTTGCAGGCGCGTATTCATTTCCATGAAATAATAATTCAATTCGTCATCGACCAGAAATTCAACGGTTCCCGCGCTGACATAGCCTAATTGAGTGCCGATGCTGGCAGCGGTCTTGAACATTTCCGCCCGCAGTTTGGGTGTCAAGACAGTTGAAGGGGTTTCCTCGATAATTTTCTGATGCCGCCGCTGAATCGTGCATTCGCGTTCGCCCAGCGCAATGACATTGCCGAACTGGTCGCCAAAAATCTGTACTTCGATATGACGTGGATTTCTGACGACACGCTCCAGAATTAACGTATCATCGCCAAACGCTTGTAAGGCTTCGCGTCGTGCGGCTTCCAGTGCAGCGGGTAAATCTTCAGGTGAGTTAACCTGCCGCATCCCTTTTCCACCACCGCCTGCCGAGGCTTTGACCATGATCGGATAGCGTATGGTTTTGGCTTCCGCGATGAGTTTTTCGTCAGACTGGTCATCGCCCAGATAGCCGGGAACCGTCGGGATGCCCTTAAGCATCAGTTTTGCGCCTTTTTTGCTGCCCATTGCTTCAATAGCGCTCGGTGATGGCCCGACCCAGATCATCCCCGCATCAATCACGGCTTGCGCGAAAGCGGCATTTTCCGCCAGAAAGCCATAACCGGGGTGGACAGCCTCCGCATGAGTTCGCTTGGCTGCGGCGATGAGCTTCTCAATATTCAAATAACTCTCTTTAGCCGCACTTTCGCCCAGATGGACTGCTTCTTCTGCCATTTCGACATGCATGGCGCGCGCGTCGGCATCGGAATACACCGCCACTGTCGCAATACCCATCTCACGACAGGTGCGGATAATGCGGCAGGCGATTTCGCCCCGGTTTGCAATGAACAATTTTCGTATCATGCTTATTTTCTATACTGAATAGGTTTCCATAAAGCGTTGTAGGCGCTGAATATAGGTCGAATCATCCATCGGGTCATAACCTCGCCGCAAGTGTCGGTTGACGAAATGCGTAATCACCTCTGGCTTGACGGTCATAATCCCGTTATCCAGTTCCCACTGTGCTTCACTTAAGAGTAGTACAGCCTGGGCATTTAGCGCCAGTTCATCGGCTAATCGGCGGCAGTGTGCCTGTTGATAAGCGCTGTCACCCGCTGCCATGCGTCCCAAAAGCTGTGGTATCCGGCTGACACTTTCTCGCAAAATATCTGCCATTTCCTGCAAATCCGTGTGATTCACTCCATCAAGGTGTTTGTTCAAATACTTCAGGAACGGTGTGTGGAGTTGATAGCGTTCAATATCGCGTAAAACCTGCAAGCACAGGACATTGTGAGTCCCTTCCCAGCTTTCCAGCACCACCATATCGCGATACAAACGCGGCAAAATGCTAAAAGTTTCAATCGCTCCATTGCCACCCAGCACTTCAATGGCGCGATGTACCATTTCACTGCCGCGCACACTGGTCACATATTTATTGAGATTCACCAGCAGCCGGTAAACCGCCTTGTCATTCTCACTGGCGTTCCCGGTTTCGATGCTGTCCAGCAGATGTGCCAGCGCGAATCCCGATGCGGTTGCGGCATAATTTTCTGCCAGAATATCGCCTACAGTTTCCTGTACCAGCGGATAATTGGCGATGGGCTGTCCGAAGGCTTGCCGTGTGCAGGCATAACTGGCGGCTTCGATATACGCGCGGCGCATAATCCCGGCACAGCTTATGGCGTTCATCAGACGGGATGTATTCAGCACCAGTTCAACCGTTGTTTTGAATCCGCTGTCAACCGGGCCAATAGGGTAGGCCACTGCATCGCGGAAATCGAGTTCAACGCTGGCGAGTGTTCGTGTGCCGAGTTTTTCCTTCAGCCGTCGGATATAAAAGCCGTTGGTGGAGCCATCATCCAACTTGCGCGGGACGAGAAATGCACCCAATCCGCGTGTGCCGCTGGCAGCGCCCACCGGACGCGCCATCACCAGAAATTGATCGGCGTTGATATTCGAGCAGAACCATTTTTCGCCGCTGATGCGCCATGTGCCATCGCCGTTGTCCTGGGCTTCCACAGCGTTCGCGCCGACATCGCTGCCGCCCTGAACTTCGGTGAGGAACTGTGCGCCGTGATGCTTGGTGGCGTAATTCGGATCGAGCAGGCGCGGTAGAAATTTACTGCGCACAGACTCATCGGCGGCCTGCTGAAGTGCGCGGATTAACCCGGCGGTACACACGATGGAACAGGCGTGACCCGCCTCACCATTGTGTTCCAGCAGATAAAACAGCGCGCCTTGCTGAACACTATTGCCCGGTTCGGCTTGCAGACTTAATATGCCAGATGCCCAGATTCGTTCGCCCGTTAAATCATGATTCGGGTGAAATTCAATGGCTTCGATGCGCTCCCCGATGCCCGTATAGCGCTGTAACCGGGGATGATTCCCGATCGAATCTTCCTGTTTAGCGGCTTCGTCGATGAGTGAAACGCATTCCGCCCCGAAGTCGGATAACTTGTCTGTCACAGCGGCGTATTGCTCGTCGCCCATGTAGTAACGCAGCACGTGCTGCAAATTGGTATCCGCAGTAAAGAAGTTTTGCGGCTTGCTTTGCAACCATGTTTGCAGATCAGCCCGTCCACGCGCGGCGTTATTCATCTCGATCATTCCTTCGCTGCACTGCTCAGCCAGTTCGCCCGGATTTCCGCCAGATCAGCGCGGATGTCAATTTCGCGCCCCAACTGCGGATCGTAGGTTTTGAAGCCCAGTACATCTTCAATCGTCAGGACGATTTTCATAATCTCTTTCAGATGTTTTCGCGACCACTTTTTGTCAGGACGGGGCGGGAAAATAATACGGGCTTCGTCCTCATTAATCACGATGATTGACCCGCTGCCGCTGTCGCTGTGAACAACATCGCGGACAACGAGTATGATGCCCGTTCGGCAGTTGAGTTCACCGATTTCCTCAATAACACGCTCATGCTGCATTGTCACAACCGGGTCGGGCAGGGATGACCATCCTCCCATCAGGTCAGCAAATGAGAGCTGCGTGTCATTGGTTTTCACCTTCTGTAAGAGCAGGTGATAGCCTTCCTCGGTACTCCAATCGTAACGGTCAGGTTTTTGTTTTGGCTTTGCAGAGGAGCGTTTTTTCGTCATGATGATTTTTTACTGCGCTAATGCCGCCTCAATCGCGCTCAATTCGTCATTGCTGAAGTCCAGTTTGTCGATAGTGGCGACACAATCCTCAACCTGCTGGACGGTACTCGTGCCAATCAGTGCTGAAGTCGCCGCCGGATGCCGCAGCACCCATGCCAGCGCCATCTGCGCCAGCGTTTGACCCCGGTTGAGCGCGATGCTGTTCAATTTACGAGCAGTGTTCAAATAGGTATCGGTGATACGTTCTTTTTGCAGGAATGTTCCCGTTTTACCCGCGCGGGAGTCATTTGGAATACCCTTCAGATAGCGGTCTGTTAGCATCCCCTGTGCCAGCGGCGAGAAGAAAATCAGCCCGACACCCTCGTCTGCCGCCGCGTCCAGCAGATTATCTTCTTCGACCCATCGATCTAACATGTTGTAATCGACCTGATTGATGAGGCAGGGTGTCCCCATCTGCCGCAGGATTTGCGCTGCCTGACGGGTTTGCTCGGCGTTGTAATTCGAGATTCCGACATAGAGCGCTTTTCCCTGCCGTACCACTTGATCGAGTGCGCTCATAGTTTCTTCCAGCGGCGTATTCGGGTCAGGGCGGTGATGATAAAAAATATCGACGTATTCCAGTCCCATGCGCTTCAAACTCTGGTCGAGACTGGCGATGAGATATTTGCGTGTACCCCATTCGCCGTATGGCCCCGGCCACATATCGTAACCGGCTTTGGTCGAAATAATCAGTTCATCCCGATAGGGGTGCAAATCCCGCGCCATAATACGCCCGAAATTTTCCTCGGCGGAACCGGGCGGTGGGCCATAATTGTTCGCCAAATCGAGATGCGTGATGCCCAGATCAAAAGCGCGTTTCAGCATCGCCCGCATATTGTCCATGCGGTCAACGCCGCCGAAATTGTGCCACAAACCCAACGCGATCACGGGCAGTTTCAACCCACTCCGTCCGCTGCGTCGGTAAATCATACTGTCGTAGCGGTTTTCCGCCGCTTGATAAGGCTGATGAATGTCTCGCATGAACTTTTCTCTTTTTCCTCTGTGTTCTCAGTGCCTTGGCGGTTAGTCTTTCTCTGCCCACTTCGCCGGACGCTTCTGCATGAAAGCCATCATGCCTTCCTGCGCTTCTTCGCTGCGTCTAAGGTCTGCCAGCAGAGTCGCCCGATAGTCTACCGTCGAATCCAAATCCTTGTCCATCACTTCGAAAATAAGCGCTTTACATGCCGCTAGGGCATTCGGACTGCATTGGCGGATTTCCTCTAAAATGCTCTCAACTTTCGTGTCCAATTCATCCGGTGGACAGGCTTCCTGCACGATGCCATATTTTTGCGCATCTGTGCCGCTCAAACGTCGTCCGGTGAGCATCAATTCCCGTGCTCGTGTCAGGCCAATGCGCTGAATCACATAGGGCGAGATCAACGCTGGGACGAGTCCCATCCGCACTTCGGGCATCCCCATTTTGGCATCCGTGCTGGCGATAGCGATGTCCGCCACACAGACCAGCCCGAATCCGCCGCCCATCGCCGCACCTTCGATTCTGGCGATGACTACCTGCGGCGCTTGATTGACCGTCCGCAGCATCGTATCCAACGCGCCAAGATTTTCATTCATGGCGCTCCCGGCCTGGAAAGCGGCTGCCAGTTCCTTTATATCACCGCCCGCACAAAATGTGCCACCCGCACCGGAGATGACCACCGCGCGGATTTCGCGATTGTCCTTCAGTGCCTCGAATGCTGCTGTGATGTCCAGAACCATCTGAGCATTCATGGCATTTTTCACTTCCGGGCGATTCAATGTCAGATAAGCGAAGGGTGGTTTCAGAGTGAGGGTAAGAGTTTCAAAAGCTGGTAAAGATTCAATCATGAAAAATCCTTTTATCTTTTTAAGAGCTGACAGGTATTTGAAATCTGAAGACTACTCCTTCTGTCAAAATACTGGTTTGAATCTCGCCGCCGTGTTGTTGAATAATTATGGCGGCTAATTGGAGTGAGCCAATGGAAAATAGTCTTTCTAAATCTTCTGTGTCCAATACATCTTCAAAGGGACGAAATATACTGAATGTCACAGAATCTTTTGCAGATTGGCTTATTTCCACTGTTGCTTGGTTTTTTAATCGACTTATTCGCTCCGCAATTAAGTTTATGATTGCCGTATATAAATAACCATTAGATTTGATCTTTGGTAGATTCTCACTCAATCGAAATTTAATTGCTGCTGTTGGTTCATAATCTGGTAGGTGATGTGCAACCAGATCAACAATTTCGGTTGCTGTTTGGGTTTCCCAGTGTAAAGGCCTTGCCTCATAATTCATACGTATCCAATTTCCGAGATTCCACCAGTTAGCAGCGGCTCGTTGGGCATTCGTGAGTATATTTTCAATAAAATTGTGTTTTACATCTTCACTCAGTTGAGAAGCATCATATCCATGTTTTCCGAGGAGTATTTGACTAAAACCTTTCACGCTGGTTAATGGTGTAAGCCCTTCACTTCTCCAGAAGGCAACATCAGTAGTTACTTGGTTGAGTGCATACGCCATTGCCTCATAGATGTCGTCGATGCTTAATTCAGGGTATTGGGTCATTATTTCCTGAAAAGATGAATTCGCGCTGGTCTGTTTAACGATTTCATGTATTGGAATTGTCGTATCCCGAATGCAAGGCAGGCCATTTTTCACGCTTGGATCAATAGTAATCCGCTTGAATTCTCGCATTTGTAACCCCTAAATTCCCGGCTTAGGACACATAAAAGGCATCATATACCGCTTGCACTTTGCCCGGAGCGAGATTTATCTGAAGCGCGTTGAGCAGAAAATCGCGGAAACCGCCCGTAAAATGCTGCGTTTTCAGCGTATGATACAGCGCCGCCGCGAAGACATGCATCCCGCCGTCCTCGTCCCGCCAGCGTTCCTGCGGATTCATGGCGATGCCGAAGGTTTCATTCACCACTTGATCGAGCGCCCGGACGCAATTTTCCTCGATATACCCCTCAAAGCTGTTGTAGCCGAAATCTGCATTGTGTGACGAGAATTTTTCCTTGATGAACGGGTCTTGCTGCAATCGTTCAAGCGTTTCCCGCAACGGTTGATCGTTCTTGAAATCATAGGGCGGATGCAGCATTTCATGAACCGCCGTCCGCAGCGCAATTTTCGCAGGCCATGATGCGCCGGTTATGAAACGTTGCCCGATGATCTTGATGCCATGCGGACGGGCGTAGTAGAGGATATATACAGTGATGGTAGACGAAGGGAGTGTAACGCCAATCATCGTTTCCAACTGGCTGACGACATCATGAGTCGTCAGATAAGCCGTGACGGTTTGTATGGCTTCCTCAACCTGGGGGCGAATCGTTTCCTGCCAATATTTGGGGAAACCAATCGACTCCAGAAAATGAAAAATCGTGCGCAAATCGTCGCGGCTTTTCAGGAAAGTTTGCCATTCTTTTTCGTCGTAATAGGGCGATTGCTGTAGACCAGCTTGCATCGGAGCGGGGTTATCCAGCACACCGAACATATCCGCCAGACTTTCGCCCTCTACAGCCGAGTAATTCAGACACAGCATGGCGGAGATAATCGACTGTCCTTCATCCTTGACGATGCGTTTGAGGTTCGCCAGCGCCGTTTCGACCTCCGGTGTGAGCATCGGCTTGAAGTGATCGTATATTTCCTGATTGAATTCCAGATAAAACGGATCGCCCGTGAGCGTATTCAGCAGACACAGGGTATCGTAGCGGAACGATGGGAGGATTTGCCAATCTGTGCGGTTCATGAGTGTATTACCTTTTCAGAGTCATGGAGTGCGATGCCTTTAACTACGGTCAACCTGTCTCGACTGTTCAATCTCGCTGCTGTTCTAGCGGATATTTATTGTCCTTCGCATCGTGCGTCGAATTTTGTCTTTAGCTAACCGCTAATTGCTAAAAGCTATCCGCTATTCCGGCACATATGGCGCTTCGATGCCAATATCGCCCACGAAATCCGGCAAATCAGTATGACCGAGCATCTGCCGGACAGCCTGCGCCTCGCCATTGTGATACCAGTAATGATAGGTCATGCGCAGCAGCATCGTACCGACACTTTCGGGATGAGGCTTGCCCTTGACGATCATAAAGGTGGACATGGTTTCCGTCGTCAGACTTTGCAGATACGGCTCGGAGGCTTCCACAATCGTCCGCCACGCTTGCCACATATCATCCAGCGGCGGGGTACTCTGCGGAGCGCCGTTCGCCGCAAGTTGATTGATTTCCGGCACGAGGATTTGCCCCTGTGCCCGTGTCAGCCAATACAACTGCTCTTGCCACGCCAGATGACCGATTATCCAGCTAATGCAGTTCATCGGGCCAAAATGCTTACGCGCTTCTTCGTCGGTAAGGCCGTCCAGGCTGCGGATGAATTCGCTGCGGGCAAACTTTGCCTGTGTGACTAGTGGGTGAGTCATAATTGCTCCTCAAAAATGGATAACATCGCTTTTATGTTCGATATTACCCCTTGTGACCCATTCCCGCTACTATTTTGCGCGGAGATTTTTCAGTCTTCCCATTCCATATACAACAGCGCACCCGCCAGCGATTTCCCCAGCGAATCAATCCGCAGTGAACGGGTCGCGCCGCCGTCCAATGCTTCGTAGCAGACAAAATTCAGTGCTTCGATATTGTCCATCTCGTAGCGCACGACTTTCCCTGCCACCAGATTCCCCAGATGCGCTTTGACCCGTTCGGCACTCAACTTCGCTTTGATTTCCTGATAGGCTTCCGGTGTCCGCGCGATGACGCTGATATTGGCGATATTGCCTTTGTCCCCCGCACGTCCATAAGCGAGGTCGTATAAGCGTTTTGTCATCAATAGCCTCCCTACAACACCCGATATAACTTCGGATTCATGTAAATTACGGTAACTGGAGTCCCCGGCTCCGGTATTCCTCCATCTTTTAAATCATTACGCACTCGTAGCTCCTGTTTACCGAGTTCCATCCCTTCCGGGGACATAAAGCTGTAACGAACGCTCAATTGATAATTACTTTTCGCACGCCGCAGCTTTGCCTCTGTGATTCGCCCGGTAAGTAGCTGTCCTTCTACTGCCAAACGCTTGTTACGGGAAGAAGCTCGTCGGATGCTGTAGATAAAAACCAGGGGCGCAATCATAAATATCGCACAGAAAATCAAAATCAGACGTGGATCATTGGCACTGTCATTGAGTACCCGCGATGTATTCGGGTCATTTGGCAGGTAGCGGATGTCGATTTTGCTGCCTTCTACGACACTGTTGTATGTCCCGCTGCTGACGGCTTGTTCATAGGTATAGGGCATGGGATTATCGTTGTTGGATGTCCCGGCATAAAACTCGTAGGTAATGTAATAGCTGGTGCTGCGCTGCCCCTTGCTGTTGGTTGATGTTGAAATCCGTCGGTTGGTGACAGTCGCGCTGGTAACAACGCCGTGCTGGTCGAGTTCTCCGCGAATCTGGATTTCCAGAACGGCAAAAATCGCAATCACGATAGGGATGATGAGGAACAGCGCCATACAGCCGTACAGAAAATATCCGCCGATGAAGGGCAAGCTGTCTAACTTGGGCGAATCGCCTTTGAGAAAAGCTTCATTCTTCGGATTGAGCAAAAATAGATTTTGCGGGGCGCGGTAGGGTGCTAACCCGATCATAAATCGACCTCTATAGAATGCGATTGACTATCACTTTGTGGGTGTGCTGCTTCAGAGTATACGAAACAGCTTGTTATGAACATAAATCACTGCCACAGGGGTTCCCTCTTTAGGCAGCGTATCCTTATTCAAATCATTGCGTATCATGCTTTCGCGGCGGCTCAAATCC
>JBGAGR010000236.1:0-12287 GCA_044226645.1 Aggregatilineales bacterium | reverse complement strand
TATGGGTGGGGGTTGAGACTATGAATTATCCTGAGTTCCAGAAATCTGAATTTTATGGCTGGTTTGGGCTTACGGAAACGGGACGTGTTCCACAAATAAACGGGCTAACTCGCATTAACCTGAAACCGGGCGGCTTTCAGCAGTTTATTGATCTTTACCTTGAAGTTACCGCCTCAGACGAAATGAACACCGCCGCTTTGCTGGTTGACCGTTCATGGTTTATCAGTCAGGCAGGAATCAATATGATGGGCATTGATATCCTCAAAAGTTTTGTCAGCGCCATGATACCGGAGAGAGCTGCATCCATCCATGAACCCCTCGTTCAGGCTATCTGGGATTTAAGCGACAGAGCGAGAACGCTGCAAACGTTTCAGGCCAACGCATCGGCTTTAGACCCTGCTTTGGTCAACAGCCTGCCATCACGCCTGCCGGGATTATCCATGACGATGATAATGGCGAGTCAGCCTGCTGCACCGATCCCTAAGTTGAGTCCTGAAATACTCCATATACTGCTGACCTGTCTGGGCATCGAAGACATATCAGTGATTTCCACGCCGTCAAGGTCACTGACCGCCAGCAATGTCACGATCAATAACCGTACATGGCTGAAGGTACAGGCGGAATTTAAATAGATTGAGTAGTTCGCGTTTCTGAGGGATAAGGTTTGCGTAGGGGCGCTTCGCGAAGCGCCCTGCAAAGATCATATTCAGACATTAGGGGAATGATTTTAGACCATTCCCCTCCCTACTTATTAATTCGTCAATTGAATGCTAATGGTCAGCGCAGTTCCCGCAGTGCCACCAGCATTCGCACCCGTGTAGGGTGTGGCTTTGAGCGTGTGTGACCCTAACCAACCACTGCCAGCGAGATTCGCCGGTAAATCATAGGTCGAATTGTTATCCGTCAGGTAATTGCTGAAGGCATCCACGCCGAAGCGGACACTGCCCACTGTCGCCGGACTGGTGGTCGCGCGGAAAATCACATTGCGCGTCGGCAAGGCAGAGACGCTGATGACCGAACCATTCGGAATCGGATTGTATCCAGCGATAGGCTGTCCTGTACCCGCGTTAATCAGTGTGAAGCTGACCACCGACTGCGTTATGGCGTTGGTCGTGGCACAGGCAGCACTGGTGAAACTGGATGTTCCCGCTCCATTAGTCGCCCGTACCCGGTAGCAGTATTGGGTCGATGCGCTTAAGCCTGTGTTGGAGTAACTGACCACATTTGCGCCGACGGTGGTTAATGGGCTGTACGTTCCGCCGCTGCCTGTCGTCGAGCGTTGAATCTCAAAGCCAGTTTCGTTATTGGCATTATCCGTCCATGTCAGATTAATCTGACTGGTGCTGACCGCATTAGCGCCCAGATTGCTTGGCGCGGCAGGTGGCTGCGGCGGCAGAGTCGGCGGGACAGGTGTATTGGTTGGCACTGGCGGCGGGGTTGGTGTGGGCGGCGTGGGTGACGGAGTGACTGTGTTGGTCAGTTGGAAGGTGATCGTCAGAGGCGTTCCCACTGTGCCAGATGCATTCGCGCCTGTATACGGTGTTCCGGTCAAGGTATGGCTGCCGACCCAGCCGGATGCATTGGTAAAATCAGCGCCCAGATAGTACGGCGCGCTGTTATCGGTCAGGTAATTCGAAACCGAGTCGATACCAAAGCGCACACTGCCTACCGACGCTGGACTGGTATTGGCGCGGAAGCTGACCTGTTTGGTCGGCAGATTGGCTACATTAATCGTGCCGCCGTTCGGAATCGGGTCGAATCCGGCGATTGGCTGTCCATTGGATGTCTGAACCAGACTGAAGCTGGTGACAGCTTGATTCGCTCCGCCAACTCCTGTTCCGCCCAAATTGATCGAAAGCGGCGAATTCGCTCCGCTGTGTATAACCGTCAGCGATGCGGTGATGCTGCCGCTGGCAGTCGGCGCAAAACGCACCGTCAGGTTGACCGATCCATTCGGCGCAACTGTCGCCGGGAGTGACGGCGCGCTGGTGATGCTGTAATCCGTCGTCCCGCTGATGCTCAGATTGGTGATTTGAAGGCTGGTTGTGCCGCTCTGGTTGGTCAGGGTGATATTCTGCGAGGCATTGCTGCCCACATTCACCGACCCGAAACTCAGACTGGTTGGCGATGGCGAGAGGGTCGGGCCGCTGGCAGTCCCACAGGTGGTCGTGCCGTTCAGGTACAGCACATCATTGACCTGACTGGGTGCGCTGCCCTGAGCCGTCGCCCCCGCCGCAATGTAGATGCCGCCGTTGCAGTTAATGGCTTCGATGCCGTGTCGCGGAGTTGCCATCGGCGTTAAACTGCGCCATGAATTGGTCGCCGTGTTATAGGCTTCCACCTCGCTGTGCGCGATTCCACCGCCCTCGCCGCCGATCACCAGAATTTCTGTGCCTTCCACCGCCACCGCGAAACCGCCGCGTGGATGCGGCAGCTGAGTATTCAGTGTTGACCACGTATTGCTGGCAAAATCGAAGGCATCGACACGCGGTGTTGTCGCATCAATCTGCGTGTTACGCCCGCCGATGGCATAAAATTTGCCGTTGACCACTGCGCCATGAAAATGATCGCGAATGGTGGGCATATTGGGCAGCGCGCTCCACACGTTGCTCACCGGGTCATATACATCAAACCAGTTGACCGCATTCCCGCTGTTCAACCCACCCGCGTAATAAATTTTGCCGTTGTAAACCGCTACACCGCCCGCGCCGCGTCCGCGCGTCATATTCGCGCCCTGCGTGAAGGTATTGGTAGCGGGATTATAAATATAAACTGTGCTGACCTGCTGCGAAGGCCATGAGATCAGACCGCCCACGTAATAAATCAGATTGTTGAGCGCCACACCCTGAATATGATCGAGCTTGGTCGGCAGCGGCGCAACCGTCGCCCAACTGTTGGCGATTGGGTCATAGACCTGCTGTAAAGTCGCCCCACCCGCCAGATAAAATTTGCCATTGACCTGGACGTAGGAGACTTCCTGCCGGGCAGACCCGGTTGGCGCAAGGCTTTGCCAGACACCCTGTGCCTGTGCCGGAGCCGCGCTGTCAGAGGCCGAAACCGACCCCATAACCAGCACAACCAGCAGCAAAAGCGCCACGAAACGAGCCAATAACTTCAAACGGGTCTCAATCATAACGATAAGCCCTCGCAAAACTATTTCTTCAATCCTGCATTGCATATAAGAAACAATGTGATAACTCTAGATCAACATTCTTGGAATAAAGTAAAAAGTTTAAAGTGTTTTGCCTGGACGAGAGCGTTACCGCTCGGTTGCGACGTAACTTTAAACTTTCTGAGCATCAATATAATGATTACAAGTTACACACGCCTTGCGTTCAGTAAATCGGAATACTTGCAAACGTGAATTTATTCCCAAACTTCCATGAAAAGTGTGGTCTTGCGGGAAAAGATGCATGGATAGGGAGCAATGCGGTAATATCAGGCTGTATTGTCCTCAAGGTAATTGACAGGTTGAAACATGAGTACCGAACAGATCGAATTCGTAAAATCCGATGCGCAGATCACGGCTATGCGCGAGAAAATCACCCGCTTCGGCGCGTTGATGTTCGAGCGCCGTTTGACTGATGCAGGCGGCGGGAATATCAGCGTCCGCGTGGGCGATTATATCCTCATTACCCCCCGTTACAGCGGCAGCAAACGTCAGTGGCAGCTCCGCCCGGATGAAGTCCTCGTAGCAGATCGCGATGCCAACATCCTCGATGGAGCAGGCGAAATCTCGCGCGAGGCCAAAGCCCATTTCCGCCTGCATCGCGAATTTGGCGAACACGGCCTGTGTGTCATTCACGCCCACGCCCAGAATATTCTGGTCTTCGCTGCCGCCACCATGCCCATGCCGATGGTGCTGGAAGGCACAATCAAGTTCGGCACGATTCCCTCACAGTGCTGATCTGGCAGAAAATATCGCCGGGGCTATACGCGGCAATGAAGCCCGTATCCGCAAACATGCCGCCGCCGCCATCGCCCCCTGGCATGGCTTATTCGCGATGGGCAAAGACCTTGAAGCCACTTTCGACGCGGTAGAACGTCTGGATAACAACGCTTACTGCATCCTGATGGGGCAGCTTCTTAAGCAAAACGACATGTTCGCCGAGCAGCGTAAGGCGATGGAAGCCGCGATGGCGAAATATCAGGAATAACGGCGCATCATGATCCTCACCGTCACTGCCAACACCACCCTCGACCACACCGTCATGATTCCGGCCTTGCAGGAAAACAAGACCATCCGCGCCACTGGATCGGTCTACAGCATGGGCGGCAAACCGACTGACGCATCCTGGATTCTGGGCGAAATCGGTATTCCCAGCCGTGCCTTAGGCTTTGCTGCCGGATTGGTCGGTCAGAAAGTCGAGTCCATGCTGCGCGCGCGGGGTGTCACGCCGGACTTTGTGCAGGTCGGCGGTGAAACGCGCATCAACGTGGTCATCATCGGGCAGGGTGTCGGCAGTCAGACGACCATCACCACCTCGACACTCGAAGTCGAACCGGAACATCTGGCGGCGCTGCGGGAAAAATACATCGCGGCCTTAGATGAACGTCCAAGCTGTGTCGTACTGGGCGGAACACTGCCGAAAGCTGTTCCGCCCTCTTTCTATGCTGACTACATCGGACTGGCGAACGAACGCGGCATCCCGACCATTTTTGATGCCGCCGAGCCGAACCTGAGCGCCGGACTCGCCGCTCGTCCGACTTACATCAAACCGAATCAGGATGAACTCGCACAGCTAACCGGAAAGCCTGTCAAAACGCTGGACGATGCCTATCAGGCTGGACGGGCGATTCTGGAAAAATATGGTACATCCCCCATCATGACTTTTGGTGGGGATGGAGCATTAGCTGTGCTGCCAGATCGCGCCTGGCGCATTCCGCCGCTGCATATCGATGTGGTCAGCGCGGCGGGTGCTGGCGATGCGGTATTAGCCGGGTTAGCCGCCTCGCTGGAACGCGGTCAGCCGATTGAGGAGGGCTTGAAACTGGGGATGGCTGCTGCATCGGCGGTCTGCCTGCTCCCCGGCACTGCCGACTGCCGCCGCGAAGATGTTGAACGCCTCCTGCCCGAAGTCATCCTGATTCCCTATCCGCCAGTGCCATAGAAGGTCATCATGAGCGAATATCAGTATTACGAATTTCAGGCTTTGGATCGTCCTCTGACATCCCATGAGCAGGCAGCCATAAGCAACCTATCTTCACGGGTGGAACTTACCCCCAGACAAGCCTCGTTCGTCTATAACTATGGCAGTTTTCGCAGCAATCCCCATACTGTTTTGCATAAGTATTTTGACGCAATGCTGTATATCACCAATTGGGGTACTCGCCAGTTGATGTTCCGCTTCCCAAAGGGGCTGGTGCAAACCGCCGAATTGCAGCCCTATACTTACCCCGAAAACGTGACTGTTAAAGCTGATGATGAATATGTGATCCTCAACATCGAGTTCCATGATGAAGACCCCCAAGACGGCTGGTTGGAAGGCAAAGGTATGCTTTCCGGTTTGGTGGCACTGCGGGATGACATCATCCAGGGCGATTTACGCACACTCTATCTCGCCTGGTTAATGATAGCATTCTACGAAACAGAGGTATTGGAAGAAGATGAAGACCTCACCGAGCCGCCTGTTCCGCCTAATCTTCATCAGCTTTCCGCACCGCTTCGCAATTTTATCGACTTCTTCAGCATAGACATCGATCTGGTGTCAGCGGCGGCTGAAGCCAGTTCCGCCACGCAGGAAAGTCATGACGATCTGAAAAAGCTTATTCCCTTGCTCAGTGAACAGGAACGCAATAACTTCCTCGAACGATTGTTGGAAGGCCAACAGCATCTTGATACAAAACTGACCAAGCGCCTGCGCCTGCTTCTGCCCGAAAAGAATTCATCTGTGCCGGAAATGCCTCGTCGAACCATACGCGACCTGGTAGAGGCATCAGAGGGAATGCATGAGCGCCGTAAACTGGAAGAAAAACGTCAGGCTGAAGCGGCAAGGGCTAAAAAAATGGATGCCTTAGCATCGCAGGAAGCCCAATTGTGGAAGCAGGTGTCCGATTTGGTTGAACGACGCAATCCACAGTCGTATGATGAGGCCGTCAACATACTCAAAGACTTGCGTGAATTGGCACGCTATCAAAATCGCTTGTCCGAATTTCAAAAGAAAATGATGGAACTGCAAGAGCGCTATCCAACTTTGCGTGGGTTACACAGCCGTATGAAAACTGCCAAACTGCTGTAATCTGGAAACGATGCGAATTACTTCCAACGGCGAATCTGGGCGAGTGCATCATCCAACACAATATCTTCATCTACCGGGAGCGGGGCGTTTTTGTCCAGATCAACCCCGTCCCGCACCGCTTTCATAATGGCTAACATCCGCGCGAGGATACGCACCTGATCGCCGGGGCTGTAGCGATCCATATTCAACGGCAGTTGGCTGTAATCGACCAGTTCCAGACCGTAAAAAAGTTCCTCAAACGTTTTTTGATAGGGTGCATCGAAATCGAAAGTCAGCACGTCATCTCCGTTAAGTGGAATTTCCGCAGTCGGTATAGGGTCATCGACATCAAATTCCGCCCGGTAAGCCAACCCTTCCAGAAATATCGGGCGTGGGTCTACCACCATGACTCGGTAAGGATGTGAACCGGGTTCTGTTGCCTTATCAGCGCCTCTGTAGCGAGCAATTTTGTCAAATGTAGAGAGCGATTCGTGCAGATAATCCAGCTCGACAAACACCATCCCACTTTGAAGAAGTTTGTGGCGTTTATTGCGATAATAAGCGGCATCCTGTCCACCGGGTTTGTTGGATGGCGAAAGCAGTTCAATCCAGCACACAGGCGTACCACGATTACGCTGATCGGGCACAAATTCATAAATCCCGATAGCGGTATACTGCGAGAGTTCATCTTCCACACTCATGACTTCAGGAATGAGCAGGGCTTCATGTAATGCCCCTGTCGATGTCCGCCCTCGTGCCGCCCGATTTCGATCCCGATCATATACCGTCACATCGGATTCGGGTTTTCCGGCAGGCTCACCGAGGCGGCGAATTTGGAGTGACTGCTGCGTTTCGGCAGTGTATCTCATCGGCAGCAGCTTGGCTTTCAACGCGGAGGTTAAGTAGGTGATATGATTGCTGTGAAAGCTGTCCCATCCGCCCTCGGACTGCCAATAACTGTGCAGATGGGCATTAATGCCGCGATATTGATTCCGGGTTGATCGAATTGGTGGCATTGTCGCCTCCCCAATAAACACGTCTCATTCTATTTTAGCATGTCTCCTCAGCTATGATTTTCGACAACCAGCTTTCGGTATAACGCCATCTGCCGTTCACGCGCCTGACGCATGATCTCGACATGCGCCGGAATCGGTTCGACCACTCGCGCCACCGTTGGCGGATGTGCCGTAAGCGAACTCGCCCCAATCGCATTCAGTGCCAGAATGGCCGCTCCCCGCGCGGTGATTTCCGTTTCCTCGGTGATATGCAGTGGACGATTCAGCGCATCGGCGATCATCTGCGCCCATGCCGGAGAAGCCACCAGCGCCCCGCCGCCAGCCATGACAGGGAATTTATCATGCTCCTCGCCCTGAGAGAGGGTTGGGGGTGAGGGTCTTCTCCGGCGCGATCTGGTCAGCGATCAGTGACAGCCGCAGCGCTACGCCTTCTAACGCCGCCTGTAAAATATCAACAGGCGTAGTCGACAACCGCAGCCCGACAATCGAACCCGTCGCATGAGCCGCCCAACCCGGACTCCGTTCGCCTGCCAGCAGCGGCAAAAATGTCAGCCCATGCGAATTCGGTTTACGACTCGCCAGTTCATTTTCGGCGGATTCACCTAGCTTCAAGGTCTGCCGCACCCACTGGAAGATATTCCCGCCCTCGCTGGTCGCCCCGCCGATCAACTGATGTTGGGCATCGACCCGATAGCTCCACAGGCCGTCTGGTACGCGCGGTAAGGATTCATCCGTGACCATACGCAGCGCAGCAGTCGTCCCCACTGTCAGCGCGATATGCGAGGGCTGTGCGCATCCTGAACCGATATTCGCGGCGGCTCCATCGCCTACCGCCAGACAGAACGGCACATCCTTGAGAGCAGGCCAGCGCTCGGCATAGACCGGAGTCAATCCCTGCTGGAACTGCTTGTAATCCGCCAATTTAGGCAGTTTCCCTGCGTCCATTTCCAGTGCCGTGAGCATATCGCTATCCCATGTCAGATCGCGCCGATTGAGCATCCCCGACCACGAAGCCACCGAATAGCTGGCGGGACTTTCGCCAAACCACTGATGATAAAAATAGGTCGCGAAATCCATCCATCGGCTGACCCGGAATTCCGGCCCGGTCCGCCGCAGCCAGCGCCAGTTCGCCTGATACGCCGTGTGCAGCAGGCATCCTGTTTGCTGATGCATTTTTTCGCTGTCCAGCATTTGTTTAAGCGCTTCAACATCTTCCGCGCTGCGGGTATCGGCATAACTGTAAATCGGTGTACTGGCTTTCCCGGCTTCATCCACACCCAGTACATTCCCCACAAACGAAGCCATGCCGACGACGCGGATCGACTTCGCATCGGGATGGTGCAGCACCTTGTCAATACACTGCTCGATGCTGGTTTGCAGTATATCAGCCTCTATTGTCGCCGCGCCCGCTGGCATGGTCGTGAAGTGATGCGGCTGGCTGAACGATGCGCCGGGGATAGGTTCTGCCGTATCATCAAAGAGCAGCGCCCGTGCCGATGAACTGCCGATGTCGATAACCAGCACCGTCATAGCCAATCTCCTGTAGAATAGGCAGAAAAACGCACTTCAAGGATAATCCAGATGAAAATCCAATACAAAATCATCCTCATCATTGCCCTCGCCGCCGGAATGCTGTTCGCCTTCAGCATGATGAATCGCCCGGTATCCGCTCAGGGACAATCCGCCTCACTCCGCGCTTTGCTGGAAAACCTGCGTGATAACAACACCGCCACCACTATCGAATTTGGCAAGCACTGATGACAGGCGAACTGACATGGACACTGCCCGACAGCGCCATCGGACGCACCATCGGGGAAGTTGGCGATGACTATGTGTGCTTCAGCGAACCCTGGAACGATACCACTCGTGACCGCTGCACACCCTTCAGCAATGTGACCGGAGTCAGCTTCATTCGCTAAAATTTGACGAATTAGCACGAAAATTCTATAATTGGTTTTAAAATTGGGAGATGGTAGCACTTGTGTCTCTCGGCAGTTCAATTTGCTCTTTGAACAGGCGAAAACGCCTGTCCACCATTCATTACTGCCTATCACTAAGGTAAGTGATGCCTATGCAATCGCTCTCGCAAGACGCTGTGCGCGGATTGATGATCGCCGCGCAAGGGCTGGATGATGCTCCACGCCCGCCTGCTACCAAAGAATCCGTTCTTTCGATCATCCGCCAGATGCACATGCTGCAAATTGACAGTATCAATGTTGTGGCTCGCGCTCCTTATTTTGTCTTATGGAGCCGCCTCGGTGACTATGAGCCAAAATGGCTGGATGAATTATTGGAAGAAGTCGCGTTGTTTGAAAATTGGGCACACGCGGTCTGCCTGCTGCCGATTGAAGATTATCCGCTCTATCGTGCCGGGGGTTGGTTTATCGAATGGAGAAACCCGCGTCAATGGTTGGATGAACATCCCGACATTACCGAAATGGTGTTGGATTTTATCCGCGAGACAGGGGAAGCTAGCGTCTCCGACTTTCAGCGCAGCGATAAGGAGAAGCACGATTGGACGAACCCCAGAGATGAGCAGATTGCGCTGACCTATCTCCTCGCTGTTGGCGAACTGATGGTACGCAAACGCTATAATTTTCAGCAGGTTTTTGACCTGCGCGAGCGCATTTATCCCGATGCTGATAAGCTGCCGCGCGTATCCTTCGCCGATGCACAGGATCAGTTAGTGCTCTACACCGTTCAGGCCTTCGGCGTGACCAGAGCCGAATGGATTCCCAGTTATTTCCGCCTGAAGAAAAACTGGGTCAGTGATGCCCTCAAGCGTTTGGAAAAAGAAAAGCGCGTGGCGAAAGTCGCCGTCGAAGGGTGGAAAAAACCGGGTTACTTCCACCCCGATAATCTTCATCTGGTTGAAGCTGCCGTCGAAGGTAACATTCCACACTCCAAAACAACCCTGCTGTCGCCCTTCGATCCATTGGTGCATAGTCGGGATCGTGCGCTCGATCTGTTCGGCTTCGACTTTCCAATCGAGTTTTATTTTCCCGCAGCCAAGCGTAAATATGGCTACTTCAGTCTGCCGATTCTCTACAACAATGAGCTGATTGGTCGGCTCGACCCTAAAGCCCATCGCAAAGAGGGCATTTTTGAGGTGAAGGAACTGCATCTTGAAGCAGGCGTGATCGTCGATGATGCACTGGTTGCCGAGCTTAAGAGGGTGCTGAAAGCCTGTGCCGCGTGGCATCAAACGCCGCAGGTCATCGTCCGCTATGCCACCGAACCCGGCCTTGCCGAACGACTCTCCGATTAATGGATTATAGAGGAAGCAATTAACGCTATGAATGCCGATGCCTTTCGCTATTTATACAACTACCACTTCGCTGAAAATCGCAAAATTTGGGATAACTATGTTATGCCCCTCTCGCAGGAGCAGTTCACCCAACCTGTAAAGTATTCGATTGGCTCTGTCCGTAACCACATGGTTCATCTCATGAATGTCGAAGAGGCCTGGTTTAGCGAACTGCGCGGTGTGGAGATGCCAGATCAGCCTGATCTTGATGATCGGCAGCTCATTCGTGCCCGTTGGGACACTGTTGAGCAGACTATACGCGATTATCTGGCAAATCTGCGCGATGACATGCTGTTGGAAAAATCGCTGCCGCCCGGAGAAGATGAAAATCTCATTGTCTGGCAGGTGCTCCTGCACGTCGTCAATCATGGTACCGATCATCGCTCACAAATCCTTCGCTTACTAAACGACCTTGGAGCCAAAACCGGCCCACAGGATTTGATTTTCTATGTCTACGATCACCCTTGACATTTTAGCACTAATGTTCTATCATGAAAATGCAGATCAATCAGGAGTAGGATGCATACATACCTTTAGGTGTATAGTAAGCTCGCTTTCCCAGCGATTCAAATGTGGCATGTATAACCATGCACCTACTCCACCAAATATCCTTTGTGGCGAAGTTGGCAGCGGCAGCCCTCAACACTCGCCACAATTTGATTTTACGGGGAAAAGTACCTGAAATGTCGCCAGCTTCGCCATAAAACATCAGGTTTTGCCACAAGGAGTCACCATGTCCGCCAATACCAATCTGGCTGATGAAGCCGAAATCCGCGCCCTTTATGCCCACGTTCTGGATACCTGGAACCGCCGCAGTGGGGACGATATGGCGGCCTTATTTACCGAGGATGCCAATCTGGTCGGCTTCGATGGCAGCATCATCAACGGACAAGTGGAAATCGCCAAAACCATGAATCAGATTTTTGCCGACCACCAGACCGCCGCTTATGTCGGCAAAGTCCGTGATGTGCGCTTCCTGAGTGCCGATGTCGCGCTGCTGCGTTCCGTCGTGGGCATGATTCCGCCAGGACAAAACGACCTGAATCCGGCTGTGAACGCGGTTCAATCACTGGTGGCCGTCAAAAGCGCTGGTACATGGCGCGTCACACTCTATCAGAACACCCCGGCGCAGTTTCATGGCAGGCCAGAACTCGTTCAGCAGCTTACCGATGAACTCCGCGAACTGCTGCCCAAATAGCGGATAAATGAAATCGCATCTGGTGGTATTTGTAGGGACACGATAGTGCGGAGCCTCCCTGTGGGCATCGTGACCGTCTTAAACTAAAAACCAATAACTAACGACTAATAACCTTAAAGATGGCGCAAATACTGCTCAGGGTTATTAAGGAAATCGCGCGTCAGAGTGACGTGTTCCAGCTCATCATAAGCGACGGGCTGAATGGGCGTTTTATCGAAGCTCAGAATCGCCGCGCCGGGAAACGCCATCAAAATCGGGGAGTGCGTGGCGATGATAAACTGCGCCCGATGCTGCTCCACCATCTCTTTGAGCAGCGAAAGCAGACCCAACTGGCGCAGCGGTGAAAGTGGTGCTTCCGGCTCGTCCAGCAGATATAAACCATCCGGCACAAAACGTGCTTTAAAGAAGCTGAAAAAGCTCTCACCGTGTGAGCGTTCATCCAGATCACCATCATATTTTTGCTTCAAGGCCATCAACTGTCCCACGAAAGCGCTTCTCGCGAGTCCCTTCGCGTATTCCGACTGTGCTTTGAATTCCTCGTCCACCGC
>JBGAGR010000235.1:0-12611 GCA_044226645.1 Aggregatilineales bacterium | reverse complement strand
GGGTTTAGTCGCGCTCCAACGATACCAACTGTCATGCTGCGAACCGGGCTTTTGGGCATCAACAAACCAGGGATGCTGCGCGGAAGTGTGATTAATCACCATGTCGATGATGACCGCGATGCCGCGTTTATGCGCCTCGGTCATTAACTGCTTGAAGTCGTCGTTCGTGCCGTAATCAGGATTGACCGTCATATAATCGGTCACATCATAGCCGTGATAGCTCGGTGATTTGAAAATCGGCATCAGCCAGATTCCAGTTACGCCGAGGTCGGTATTGGTGGTCGGGTCGCCGTCGTTGAGATAATCGAGTTTGCTGATGAGTCCCTGCAAATCGCCGGTGCCATCGCCGTTACTATCCTGAAAACTGCGGACGAAAATCTCGTAAAATACACGATCATTCCACCAGAATGTCCCGCTGCTATCGGTCTGCGCCTGAGCAGCAAATGGCAGGGTAAATCCCAGGAGTAACATTCCCAGCAAACAGGTTATAAAAATATTCTTTTTCACAATGTTTCCTTTAATTCATTTCCGGTATCATTGCCTGATGTCGCTCGACAATCGGCATGAGATGATACAACAGCCTCTCGATTTCTTCAGCAGTGCTGTGTTTACCGAGTACAAAGCGCATCTGCCCCATGAGACGATCAGGGTCAATGCCCATCGCCAGCAGTACATGACTCGGCTCCTGCTGTCCGGTGGTGCAGGCACTTCCGCCGCTTGCGCCGATTCCAACTTCATTGAGGTCAAGCAGGATCGAATCGCCATTCAGTTTCATCATGGTAAAGCTGGAATGTCCCGGCAGGCGTTCGCTGGGATGTCCGGTCAGTTCGGCTTCCGGAATCGTCGTCAAAATCCCTTTGATGAGCTGATCGCGCAGCGGAATTAAACGGGCTACAGTGTTGTCACGTTCGGCTTCTGCCAATTTGAGGGCTTCCGCCAGCCCGACGATTAAGGCTGTCCGGTCAGTTCGGCTTCCGGAATCGTCGTCAAAATCCCTTTGATGAGCTGATCGCGCAGCGGAATTAAACGGGCTACAGTGTTGTCACGTTCGGCTTCTGCCAATTTGAGGGCTTCCGCCAGCCCGACGATTAAGGCAATCGGTTCTGTACCCCCACGTCGATGATTCTGCTGTCCACCACCGAGCATCTGCGGCAGGAGTGCCACTGCACGGCGTATATATAGCGCCCCAATGCCTTTTGGTCCGTAAAATTTATGCCCTGAAATACTGAGTAAATCGACATTGAGCGCTTTTACATCCAGCGGGAGCACACCGGGAGCCTGCACCGCATCGACATGAAATGGAATGCGGCGTTTTTTCAATTCCGCGCCAATCTCCGCGATTGGATTAACTGAGCCGACCTCATTATTGGCGTAGATGATGCTGACCAGAATGGTATCATCGCGCAGAGCTTCGACCACCTGCTGTGCGGTCACGCGCCCATAGGAATCGACAGGCAGAAAGGTTACGTCAAAGCCATCGTTTGCCAGTTCTTTCGCCACATCCAAAACGGCGTGATGCTCCACCGATGTGGTGATGATATGCTTGCCGCGTCCACGCGCACGTAATCCCTCCGCCACACCGCGCAGAGCGAGGTTATCGCTTTCCGTTCCACCGCTGGTGAAGATGATCTCTGCCGCATCGCAGTTCAGCACTGAGGCGACAGTTTCGCGTGCCTGATTAAGCGCAGATTTCGCCGCTTTCCCGGCCTGATGCAAGCTGGACGCATTACCGAAAATGGTTGTCCAATAGGGCAACATGGCATCCACTACACGCGGATCGGTGGCTGTCGTCGCACTGTGATCGAGATAAATAAAGTCAGACATAAAAGCCTCTTTCCATTGAAATTAGCGGCTCAGGCTGCTGGCAGACATTTCGGTTAGCTGGCGTTCTTCCGGCGGCGAATCCGCCCGGAAATGAGAGCCGCGACTGATGCGATTGCGCTGCGCCGAAAAAGTGACAATGCGCCCAACCTGTACCGCGTTACGCAGGCCGATCAGGGCATCATTTAAGCGCTGGCTGCGGTAAAATTCTTCGATTTCATGCCATAAGTGGCGGAGTTCGCGTTCCGCTCGTGCGAGACGTTCGGCTGTGCGAACCAGACCGACATAATGCCACATCAGGTTTTTGATGGTGGTCATGTCGACCTCAATAAGCGCCGGGTCAGGGTCGGTGTCGCCCCGATAAATCCACTCAGGAACGCGAGCGTTATCAATCGGTGTGCGGGGATTGCGTTCGATGTGAACTGCCGCGCGGTCTCCCCAGACCAATCCTTCCAGCAAACTGGTGCTAGCAAGACGATTCGCGCCATGCAATCCGGTGCAGCTTACTTCACCTACCGCATACAAATCAGTCAGGCTGGTCTGTCCCCATTCATCCACCAGCACACCGCCGCAGAAATAGTGCGCCGCCGGAACTACCGGGATCAGATCATGGGTGGGATCAATGCCGTACTGTGAGCACGATTCAACCAACTGGGGAAATCGTTCATGAATGAAACCAGCAGAACGCTTGCTGGCAATGTCCAGATAGACATGCTCATAGCCATATTCAAGCATTTCGGTATGAATGGCACGCGCCACCACGTCACGCGGGGCTAAATCCTTCCATTCCGGCGAATAGCGCTCCATGAAGGCTTTGCCATCCGGCGTGAGCAGGACAGCCCCTTCGCCGCGTACTGCCTCACTGATGAGTAAATTTGGCGCACCGCGAACACTCAATGTTGTCGGATGAAATTGAATGTACTCGGAATTGACCACCCGCGCTCCGGCTCGCCATGCCATCGCCAGACCATCACCACGCGACCCACGCGGATTGCTGGTGTTGCGGAATATCTGCCCCAAGCCGCCTGTTGCCAGAACGGTATGCCCTGCCAGAATGCGGATAACTTCGCCGTTGTTGCAGTTGAGGACATACGCGCCATGACAGGTAATCGGGTCATAAACCGCCACCGGGTCAAGCGCATGATGCGGGAAGGTTATCAGGTCAACAGCGGTATGATGCGACAGCAGGGTCACATTCGGGCGGGTTGCCAGCGTATCCAACATCCCTTTGACGATTGCGCCGCCCGTTTTGTCGCCCACATGGATGATGCGGCGGACGCTGTGCGCCCCTTCCAGTCCGTAGACCAGTTCGCCGCGCTCGTCCCGATCAAACTTCACCCCACAACGTTCCATCAAGACGGAGCGCACCAGTCCTGGCCCTTCTTCCGCCAGAATACGCGCTGCTTTGGGTGAACTTAATCCCGCGCCAGCTTCCAGAATGTCGCGCACGAGCAAATCCGGTGAATCTTCCAGACTGCGCGTGACAATTCCGCCCTGCGCCCAATTCGAATTGGTATCCGCCGGGTCAGAAGCGCGGGTGATGATGGTAACGTGATGATCGGGATTATCGCTCAGATGCAATGCTGTAGCTGCACCTGCGATGCCGCAGCCGATGATGAGGGTATGCGTTCGGGTATCATCCATTGATATTGCTCATTACTTGGGTATTGCCAGCATCCGGTCAAGCGCCAGTTTGGCATTCTGTGCAACCGCATCCGGCACGAAAATCTTATTGATGACCTGTCCATCCGCCAATTTTTCCAGCACGTTCGCCAGATCAATCGGGCTGATGCGGTACATGGTGCTGCACAGGCAGGAAAAAGGTGAGAGCAGTTCGACCATTTTGTTGGTTTGCTGATGCTTCAGTCGGTTGACCATGTGCATTTCCGTACCGACTGCCCATTTGCTGCCAGCAGGCGCGGCTTCAACCTTCTTGATGATGTAGGAAGTCGAGCCGACATAATCGGCCTTATCGACTACGCTCATCATGCATTCGGGGTGGACGATGATATTCACATCAGGATGATTCCGCCGCCACAAATCAATATGTTCCGGGCGGAACTGCTGGTGAACACTGCAATGTCCACGCCACAGGATAATCCGCGCGTTGCGAATCTGCTCATCGGTCAACCCGCCGTAGGGCTTAAAGGGGTCCCACAGCACCATCTGCTCAAGCGGGATGCCCATCATTTTCCCGGTATTCCGTCCAAGATGCTGGTCAGGGAAGAAAAAGACTTTCTCACGCTGGGCAAATGCCCAATCCAGCACACCCCGCGCATTCGATGAGGTACACACCGCTCCGCCGCGCTCACCGACAAATGCTTTCAGGTTGGCCGCGCTGTTCATGTAGGTGATGGGCATAATGTGATTGGTGGGATCATCCATTAACACATCTTCGAGTTCCGCCCAGGCAGTCGAAACCTGTTCGAGATTCGCCATATCCGCCATGCTGCATCCGGCCTGCATATTCGGCAGAATTACAACCTGATCGGGACGACCCAGCACAACGGCACTTTCCGCCATGAAATGCACTCCCGCGAAGACGATGTATTTCGCCTTCACTTTCGCGCCTTCCACACTCAGTTGGTAGCTGTCACCCTGATAATCGGCAAACTGCACCACTTCATCACGCTGGTAATGATGTCCCAGAATCACGACATCATCACCCAGAATCGGACGGATGCGTTGAATCCGTTCGATAGCTGCTGCTTCCTGCTGCACCAGCGTTTGATCTTCGGTTCGTTCAAGCGGCATGACCATTTCAGCCATATTCCGTCTATCCTTTCACCTTTACAGGCGGGTAATCTTCATCGACAAATCGAGCGCTGTTACCGAATGTGTGAGCGCTCCAACACTGATGAAATCGATACCGGTTTCTGCCACTGAACAGACGCGATCTAAACTCATGTTGCCGGACGCTTCCAATGGAACCCGTCCATCGGTCAGCAAAACCGCTTCGCGCATCTGCTGGTCATTCATGTTATCGAGCAGCACACGATCAACCTTGAGCGGAAGCACTTCGCGCAGTTCATCCAGCGAACGCACTTCAACCTCTATTAAGATGCCATCACAATCGGGATTCGCACGTACCGCGTTGACGGCGGCGGTAATGCTCCCTGCGCCATCAACATGATTATCTTTTATCATCACCATGTCGTATAGACCCATACGGTGGTTTTGCGCCCCACCCATATGGACAGCATATTTTTCCAGCGAACGCCATGCAGGGGTCGTTTTACGGGTATCGAGGATGACTGCTTTCGTGCCAGCAACTGCATCGACAAATTGACGGGTCAATGTTGCAATACCGCTCATGTGACGGATGAAGTTGAGTGCCGTTCGTTCTCCGGTTAACACGGACTGTCCTTTGCCTTCGACTTCGGCGACGACTGTCCCCGGCTGAACTGCATTACCATCCTGGCAGCACAATTGAACACTTACCGTCGGATCAACCTGCCGAAAGACCATTTCAATAAGCGGCAGTCCAGCGATAATGCCCGATTCTTTAGCCGCGACATGTCCACGCAGGCGGATTTGCGGCGGCAGTGTGGCGCGGGAGGTTACATCGCCCCGTTCGCCCAAATCTTCTTCTAATGCCAGCCGAATCAGCGTCTCGGCGGCTGACCTATCAAACATCATTCTAGTCAATTCCTCTTACAATGTGAATCCAGTGTAGAAAACTTATGTAGGCTTGGCAATAGAATCGCAAAACCCGTACATTACTCTTAACAATAAGGTACGGGTTTAGAGTCTAACCAAACAACCGAGATTTTAGGGGTTCATTATCCGCCGATGGTTTCCAGCGGATTCGGGTGATGCCCGAATTTGACTTCAGTTCCAGTGGTTGGCGCTGCCCAATTGACACCATTGGTGATGACCTTCATCACTTCCGGCTGATAATAGGTGGGATAGGTTTCGTGACCAGGGCGGAAATAGAATATCTTACCCCTGCCCCGGTAGAAGCAGCAGCCGCTGCGGAAAATCTCACCGCCCTCGAACCAGCTCACCAGTACCAACTCATCGGGTGCAGGAATATCGAAGAATTCACCGTACATTTCTTCGTGGGGAATTTCGATATATTGACCTAAACCCTGTGCAATCGGATGGGCAGGATTGACGACCCAGATACGCTCTTTCTCTTTGGCTTCACGCCATTTGAGATCGCATCCGGTTCCCATTAGCTTCTTGAAAATCTTGGAAAAGTGACCGGAATGCAGCACCACCAACCCCATACCATTCATCACACGCTGGTGCACACGCTCGACAATTTCGTCCTTCACATCGCCATGGGCCATGTGCCCCCACCATGTCAACACATCAGTTTGATCCAGAACTTCTTGCGTCAAACCGTGTTCGGGTTCATCCAGCGTGGCCGTGCGGACAGTTAGACCCTGCCCTTGCAGATACTTGGCAATAACCGCATGTATTCCATCGGGATAAACTTTGCGCACTTCTTCGTGCGACTTTTCATGCCGACCTTCATTCCAAACCGTAACTCGTAATGCTTCTGCCATAATATTGATTTTCTCCTATGAACAGGCAACTGGCGCACCATTTTTTGCCGCCGATGCCTGAATCGCGTCCCAAAGTAAACTCATTCGTAAACCTATTTCCGGTGGGCCGGGGTTAGTAATCCGCCCATCGCGCACATCCAAAAACTGCTCCCAGACACCTAGGGAAGCCGAAACCGCTATTTTACTCAAGCGCTTGCGACCTGAACGCTGGACTTCCAGCATTTCTCCCCAGACACCGGTTCGCAGAATGCCTTTTGTGCAGAATACGCGGATGTCCGAGTGACACGACGGAATCGCATCGCCACAGGCATTGAGCGTAACCAGCGCACCGGATTCCAGCCTGCCAATCACCACTGACAAAATATCGACTGGAGTACCGCGATTATCCATCCACGCCGCGACTTCGACAAAATTCTCGCCTGCCAGATCAGAAACGGTATTCAGCAAATGCGCCCCGGTGTCGAATAGAAAGCCACCGCCTGAAATTTCCGGCTCCTGTCGCCAAGTTCCAGCAGTCAGCGGCGACCAATTCTGCCAGACCATCGCGTTGATATTCAAGATTGAACCCAACTCGTTATCGCGCAGCATCTTCACAGCGATGCGAATCTGAGGCGAGAGACTGCCGGGGAATGCTACTACCAGTAGTCTTCCAGTTCGATTCCGGGCATCAATTAAACTCCGCGCTTCGGCTGCGTTCATGACCATCGGCTTTTCCAGCAGCACATCCCAACCGGCTTCCAGACAAACAACCGCCTGATTGTAATGATAGACATGAGGGGTAACGATGAAAACTGCGTCTAGCTTTCCGGCAAAGTCGCGCACAAATTGAGAGAAATCCGGCTGATTCGGAGGTGGATTCAGTCCAACCGCTGTGAAAATTTCTGATGCAGCTTGATAAGCCTGTTCAGAAGGTTCGCAAATGGCTGCCACCTGCGTTGTATCCTGCTGTTGAAGGATATTGCGCAAATGATAGCGCGCCATTCCTCCACAGCCGATAATGCCCAAACGCACCTGTTGTTTGTGCACCATGAGGGAAAACTCCAGCCCATTTTCAGGGAGAATTAATGTAATTAGCCGGAGATGGCATTCCGGGCTGGATTCACTTTCTCATTTGTCTCTAAAACGACTTTAAACCTAAATTACTTTCTAGAAGTAAATATGGTAGCGCAGATGAATGAACGTTCTGTGCTTTATTCCTTAGTCCCGCCGCTGACACACCAGCGGCGGGATTCTTTCAGGCTTAACTCGCCGTGTCCATATCGAACATACCGTTCTCTTTGGCGCGGTGCAAACAGAAGCGGTGAAAGTAGAACGAGGCGATGGTCGTTAAAAGCGTTAACCCAGCCAGAATAGCCATCAAATCCAAATCTGGCAGTGATGATAACACCTGAAAATGAACCGCGTTAGTGCCAAGTAAAGCGCGTCGGGCAAGTTCCAGCCAGTAGGTGACAGGGAAAATAAACCCGATGACTTGCAGCACCGGGGGCAGCACATCCAGCGGGAAAATCGCACCACAAAACAAATACAATCCAGCGGCCAGAGCCTCGCCAAGCTGCGAAAGATGCCGCGCAGCCATCATCGTCAGTGAGCCAAAAATCATTCCAATCGTCGCCAGCGAAATCACACCCAGAATCGTACTGGCAATAAATAGAGGCCAGTTAATCGTTGTAATAGCAACAGGCAGATGAAAAACAATCGCACCAAAACTAACTGTGATGACCAGTGACACCAGCCCAATCAGCAAACGCGCGATTCCACGCCCCATCATGTAGGCATAAGCGCTCATCGGGGATGTGTAGAGCTGGCGCGTCGTGCGATATTGTTCCCGGTCACTGATGATCGTCCAGCTCACACCGCTAATCACCTGCCCTACCAGAATGTAAAGCGCGTTCCCCAAATAGATATAAGCAAAAACAGGTTCCTGTGTCGCGCCGTTGGTCACGACGCTGTACATGACCACCAATATCATCACACTGGCAATCGGACGCGCAATCGAATAGACCGCGAACAGGAGCGGATCCGCCCAATTCGACTCAATTTGCCAGCCAAGCCATGCCGCTGTCACAAACGTGCTGAGAACCGTGCTGCGCCGCACGACGGGAATATCGAGGATGCGTTGAGTTACAAGCATGTCATGCTCCTTTAGCGGCGGCGCTCAATAATACGACCTTCACGCCGCCCGATTTCTTCGAGTCGTGCCAGCAGGCGAAACGCGGCATAAATAAACACCACCGACAGCACAATCAGAATGGCAAGCTCTGCCTGAACAGATAAAAACCCAAGTGTAGGATCACCCGTAAATAGCAGTTGACGCATGGCATCCATGCCCAATGTCAGTGGGATGATTGAAGCAAAGGTCGCTGTCCAGAAGCCGAGTGATTTAATCGGAAAGTAGAAGCCCGACAGCAAATAAACGGGTTCCTGAAACAAATTCGAGATATGCCACGCTTCACGCCCCGCCGCCAGAAAAACCGAGGCGAACATCATACCCATGCCATACAGGGCAACAATTGTCACTAGAAATACCACCGCCAGCAGTGCGAGACTGGTGGTTTGATAAACAATGTTGAACAGCAGTGAGCATACGACCAGCACAAAAACAGCCCGTGTAGCGGTCATGAGGATACCGCCAATCGCCATACCCATCAGGATAGCCGTCAGAGGAGCCGGGGATAGTACATAGATTTCGAGATTTCCGTCATTCTTATCCCAGTACAACTGGCTTGCCATCGACCACAACACATTCAGCCAGAAGGCCGTCATCGCACCACCAACCACCACAAAACCGATGTAATCCGGCGGGGCATTGATCGTTTTATACACAAAAACGTATCCGGCTGTGCCCATCAGCGGCAAAATCGTTTCAAAGAACAGCCAGCTTTTTTCCCGCCACGAGCCGATCATACGCGGATAGGCACGCGCCCAGATGGTGTACCAGAACAAACGCAGTCCAGTCGCTTTTTTGACTCTAGCTGCCATTTTCCCCTGCTTTCTCGGATGTATCCTGATCCAGACGACGACCTACCAGATTGAGAAAAACATCCTCTAAAGTTGGCTCACGTTTTTCCAGCGCGATCAGATTGGAACCACGCTGTGTCAGATGTCCTAAAACACTTCCTAAGATCGATTCTTCCGCCAGAATGAGATTGAGTTCGGTGCGGCCGTCTTCTTCTACGACTGAAACCTGCCGCACGCCCGGCAGTGCTTCCAGCATGGCTTCCCGGCTGGGTCTGGGGCCGAGCGGACTGACTTTCAGGTTAAAAATTGCATCCTGCTGAAGGCGATGCTTGAGATTTTGTGGTGTGTCGCAGGCCAATATCGTACCACGATCAACAATCGCCAGACGATCACACAATTCGTCGGCTTCAGCCATATAATGCGTCGTCAGGAGTATGGTGCGGTCAGGATTAGTCTGCATCCACTCTTTAACGAAACTGCGCATCTCCCGCGCAGCGGTCACATCCAATCCCAAGGTCGGCTCGTCGAGAAAGACAATATTGGGATCACTGATAAAACCGCGCACAAAATTCATTTTCTGGCGAATACCCGTCGAAAGATCAGAAATTTTCGCGCGGCGGCGATCCAGAATGCCAAAACGCGCCAGCATGTCCTCAATGCGCTTTTGGGCAACTGCATTTTCCAGCCCATAAAAACGGGCGAACATCCACAAACTTTCCTCAATAGTGAGCAGACCATACCCGCTGGTTTCGCCCCCGCTCACCATCGTGATACCCCGCCGGATTTCTTCGACATCGCGTCTGACATCCAACCCATCTACTAACGCCGTTCCGCTGGTCGGGAGCAAAAGCGTCGAGAGAATCTTAATGAGCGTCGTTTTACCCGCCCCATTCGGCCCCAGCAGACCGAATATTTCCCCCTGCTCGACTTCCAGATTCACGCCGCTCAGCGCAACGAGTTCCTTGGCATCATCTTTCTTCTTCGGCCCACGAATCTTATAGATTCGTCCTAATTCTTTAGTTTGTATGGCAAAAGGCATATCCACCTCTGCGGATTGACTAAAATACGAGCAGATATTCTAACGATTTTCCAGTTAAGCGACTAGAGTGAAAATAAGGCATCAAGGGTCATAAGCCATCACAATACATCATAGAAGATTAGAAAAGATATACAGGTCATTGAGAAATGCTAGGATTACTAACACTATTGCCGCAGAATTGTTCAATATTGGAAATGACATTCAGTTTATCTGCGTATGATCTTGTTTACTGGTCAGAGATAGAAGATAGCGTTAAGGTGTGCATAAGTAACCCCGTTAAGGAGGCGTTATGGCTGGAACCATTCAAATTGACACGGAGCGCTGTAAAGGCTGCAATCTTTGCTCAGTCGTTTGTCCACAGGAAGTCATTTCAATGGCGACTACCCTAAACGGGAAAGGCTATCATCCAGCAGAACTGATTGATCCCGCTGGAGAGTGTACCGGATGTGCCGTATGCGCGGTCATTTGCCCGGATGTCTGCATCACCGTTTTACGAGAACCTTCTCCCCCCAGACGTAGCAACAAAATCATACAGGAGGCAGTCGGATGACTAAGGAACTGCTCAAAGGCAATGTTGCCATTGCGGAAGCGGCGGTACGGGCTGGGCTGGAAGGTTACTTTGGTTATCCGATTACCCCCCAAACCGAACTTCTTGAATATCTCTCAGAACGGCTGCCCGAATTAGGGCGCGTTTTTCTTCAGGCCGAAAGCGAAGTTGCCGCCATCAATATGGTGTATGGCGCAGCCTGCACTGGTGCGCGGGTCATGACCTCCTCATCCAGTCCGGGAATCAGCCTGATGCAGGAAGGATTATCCTACATCGCAGCATCGGATGTTCCCTGTGTAGTGGTGGACATGATGCGCGGGGGGCCGGGTCTGGGGAATATTTTGCCCTCACAGGGCGATTACTATCAAGTCACACGCTCGGCGGGGCATGGCGACTATCACCCGATTGTATTGGCTCCCTCGTCTGTACAGGAAGCTATCGATTTCACCACTGAAGCTTTCAATCTGGCAGAAAAATATCGCCATCTGGTCATCATCGCCGCAGATGGTCAAATCGGGCAGATGATGGAACCAGCAGAACTTCCACCGATGCAGCCCCTAAAATCCAGCCGACCCGATTGGGCTTTGACCGGTGCGCAGGATCGTCCCAAGAACGTGATTAGTTCGCTTCATTTGAAAGCAGAAGACCAGGAACTCCAAAATCTGAATATCCAGAAACGTCTGAAAATAATCCGACAGTATGAACCCCGCTGGCAGGAATATTGGACGGACACCGCCAAGCTGTTAGTCATCGGATATGGCACAGCCGGACGGATTGCTTACAGCGCTGTCGAAATGGCGCGTGCCAAAGGGATGCGGGTCGGTCTGCTGCGTCCGCAAACGCTGTGGCCTTTCCCAGAAGAACGTATATCCCAATTGACCGATAATTTGCGCGGATGTCTGGTTGTCGAGATGAACGCCGGACAAATGCTGGACGACGTACGACTGGCAATTGGCGGACAAATCCCGGTTGAGTTTTATGGGCGCATGGGTGGAATTGTCCCCATGCCGGATGACATCCTCAGCACGATTGAGAACCTTTACAGCCGTCTGGCAAGTCATCGTCTGATGCCCGTTACCTATTAGGAGGCAAGCATGTCAACAGCACTTCTAAGCCCTGCGCCAACGATGCAGGTGGTTTATGAGCGACCGCAGTCGTTAGCCGATGTTCACACACACTATTGCCCCGGCTGCACACATGGCATCGCCCATCGCCTGCTTGCAGAAGCCATAGACGAACTGGGGATTCGTGAGGAAACTATACTGGTCGCACCAGTGGGTTGTTCGGTGTTTGCCTATGAATATTTTGAAATGGACGGCTGCGAAGCGGCACATGGACGTGCCCCGGCGATGGCTACTGGCATCAAGCGCCTTCAACCCGAAAAAATGGTCGTGACCTATCAGGGCGATGGTGATTTGGTTTCCATTGGCGCAGCCGAGATACTCCATGTCGCCGCCAGAGGGGAAAATATCACAACCATCTTCATCAACAACGCCGTCTATGGTATGACGGGCGGGCAAATGGCTCCTACTACCCTGCTCGGTCAGAAAACCACATCATCACCCAATGGACGAGATGCAGCCTCAACAGGTCAGCCCATTCGTATGAGCGAACTTTTGGCGACGCTGCCGGGTGCAGCATACGTTGTACGGCGTTCCCTGCATGATATCGCTAACATCCGCAAAGCGAAAAAAGCCATCTTAACCGCGCTTCAGGTCCAACGGCAGGGGTT
>JBGAGR010000234.1:0-12667 GCA_044226645.1 Aggregatilineales bacterium | reverse complement strand
ACTGAACATATGTGCTACATTTACCCTGAAGATAGCCAAGGAACTCGATCATGAGAAAAGTTATTGTCATCTCCAACATCACCCTTGATGGTGTCCTACAAGCGATGGGCGGGCCAGAGGAAGATACCAGCGGCGGTTTCGCCTATGGCGGATGGGTGGCTTCCTTTGACGACGATGTTCTTGGAAGCGTCATCCGGAATGAGATGAACATGTCGTTTGATTTGTTGATAGGGCGCAAAACCTTTGACATCTGGGAGCCGTACTGGCCGCAGCATAAGGATATATGGCCGGGTGTCAATACCGCCACCAAGTACATCGCCTCGAATACGCGGACTTCCAGCGATTGGCAGCCCACTGTGTTTCTAGGCGGAGACGTTGCGGAAAAAGTCGCCACACTTAAGCAGCAGTCCGGGCCGAATTTGCATGTGTACGGCAGTGGAAATCTCATTCAGACGCTGATGAAGCATGATCTGGTCGATGCGTACTGGCTCAAAATCTATCCGCTGACGCTGGGTACTGGAAAACGGTTGTTTGTTGAGGGCACCATCCCGGCGGCTTTCAAGGTGACGGATAGCAAAGTCGGCTCAAGTGGTGTCATTATGGCGAATTATGAGCGTGCAGGCGCAGTTCAAACCAGACGTTTTTGATCTCGTACCGTGTTGAGCCTCTAAAAGAGAAGCCTTTCGGTTCCCATGAAATCATCTAAGGAGAGAAAATATGAAATTGCTGCTCACATCGGCTGGCATCAAAAACGCCAGTATCCGCAAAACACTGCTCGACCTGCTGGGCAAACCGATTGCCGAGTCCAGCGCCCTCTGTATTCCCACCGCAGGATACGCCAATCCTGGCGGTGCTCTCCGCGCATGGAATTTCATCAGCGGAAAAGAACCCGAATGCCCTATGTGCGAATTGGGGTGGAAGTCGTTAGGTGTGCTGGAACTGACCGCGCTCCCCAGCATCGATAAACAACTTTGGGTTCCGCTGGTCAAGGAGACCGATGTGCTGTTGGTGAACGGCGGCGATCCGCTGTATCTGTCCTACTGGATGCAGCAGTCTGGTTTGGCAGACCTCCTGCCAGCGATGCACAAGACAGTCTGGGTGGGACTGAGCGCCGGGAGCATGATAATGGCTCCGCGCATCGGGGAATTCTTCGTTGGCTGGAAGCCGCCTACGGGTGGCGATGAAACACTGGGACTGGTGGATTTTGCCATGTTTCCGCATCTGGATCACGAGATGCTGCCTTACAACACGATGGCTAACGCGGAAAAATGGGCTGCCAAAATGACAGTGCCAGCATACGCGATGGACGATCAGACCGCCATCAAAGTGGTCGATGGAGCAGTCGAAGTGATCTCCGAAGGCCATTGGAAACAGTTTACGCCCTGATGGGGGAACTGGCTGCCGTCACGCCAACTGCCGCACACGCGGCGAACGCCACAGGATAAACAAACTGACTGCGCCGCCAATCAGGGTATAGATGGCAATCGCGGTGGGTGTGCCAATTGTTTGCGCGGTCAGACCGAGCGCCAGCGCACCGAACGGCGAGAGGCCGAACCATGTCAGCGTATACAAACTCATCACGCGCCCGCGAAATTCGTCGGGGACTTCGTTCTGAATCAGGGTATTGACCGTGACGAATTGCAAAATGATGCCGAAGCCGAACACGCCCATCAGCAAAACCGCCGCGTTAATCGAAGTGGTCTGGCTGACCAGCAGGGTCGCGATCAAGACCAGCGCCGCCATCGCCGTGACGACATGTCCGCGTCCGTAGCGTCGTCCCAGATAGGCCATCACCACCGCCGAGAGTACCGCTCCCGCTCCGGTGGAGGTGGTCATGGCGGCGTAAGCCTCTTTGGGCGAATGCAGCACTGTATCGGCAAAAGCAGGTAACAGCGTCGAGATATTTGAGGTAAAGATGCTGGCGACAGCCGCTAACAGCAGCATGGGCGCAATCGTCTCGTGCTGACGGGCGAAGCGAAGCCCTTGCTTCAGCCGTTGAATCGGCGCGAAATCGCCTGTGCTGTGGATGTTATTCGGGAAGCGCATGATGAACAGCATGAAAATCACGGCGAGAAAACTGAGTCCGTTGAGCAGGAAGCACCAGGCCGGACCAACCTGTGTCAGCGCGATACCCGCCGCGACAGGGCCAACCACGCGCGACCCATTGAACATGACCGAATTCAGCACGATACCGCTCGGCAGATCATCATGACCGACCAGATCAACAATAATGGCGTGACGGGAAGGTGCATCCACCGCGTTGACGATACCCAGAGCAAAAGCCAGCGCCATGATATGCCAGACCTGCACCGTATGGGTGAAGGTCAGTGCCGCCAGAATGAGCGCCAGAATCATCTGCACCGTTTGCGAAATCAGCAGTAAGCGACGACGCGGAAAGCGGTCAACGATCACCCCGGCGAAGGGCGAAAGCACCAGCGCCGGAAGTCCGGACGCGCAGGCCACAATTCCGAGCCACAATTCCGACTGGGTGAGGTTAAAGACCAGCCAGCCCTGTGCCACCACCTGCATCCATGTGCCGGAGAGGGATACCATTTGACCGAGAAAATACAGGCGGAAGTTGGGGTATCGCAGGGCGGAGAGCGTCGCCGATTGCGACAAAGCGAACCGGGGACGAGCAGCAGTAGTAGTCGTCATGTTCAGCAGCAGACCATTCAGTTTTGTTTATCGAGAAATCGCGATACAGCGCGTCGAGGTGTGAGGCGCAGATGTATCTATTTATCTGAATTGTAAAGGCATGTCACCAACTCTTACAATAAGACCGTGTACCTACATGGACTTATGTGGGTTGAGTGGGTAGAGCGCTTTCTTTCAGTTTTCTCATCTGGCGCAAAAACTGCATGTATTCCCCCGGGGTGGGCGAATACCACTGTTTGCTTTCCAGATCCTCGCGCGTGACCGTGACGAGCGTTCCATCCAGCGCGGCCTGTACGCTGATGGTCATCAAATCCAGCGCGGCAAGATACTGCTTCACGGGTAATGTGCGGTAGGTATCGGTGAGCGGGTCTATGGTGATGTTGACCTGTCCAATGATGCCGCCGGTATCGACTCCCGCATCCACCCGGTGAATCGTCGTTCCAGCCAAAGCGGGACGGCCTTCATACACAGCCCAGAAGCCGCCATGAACACCCCGGTAGCGCGGCGTGATGCCGACATGAATATTAATGAAGATCGGCGCGAGTGCCAGCAGCTTTTTGCCAATAATTCCCGTACCGGAAACGACGACTACACCCGGTTTTTTCTCGCTGAATAACGCGCGGACATCATCGCTGTTCACGCTGTCCACATCCGTCACGGGCACACGTCCATCCGGCGGACGCGCATCATGGCCTGCCAGCAGCTTTTCGATGATCGGGCGTGAGCGTGGACGGATAACGAGGCGGTCATAGATCAAAAAGAGGAGCTGTCCCAACACCACCCACCAGCCGAGTTTTTTCAGGCGATAGCGCAGCATTTTCCCGGTGTGGGGCGCTTCAAAAATCACCTGCGCGACGGTGAAGCGCTGCATCAGATGATTAATGAGCAGGTAGGAAAGTTCATCCCGGCTGGCGAGAATGAGGTTAACAACTGAGGCGGAATTGAAGCACAATTTGTTACAGCGGAACAAAAGAAGTCCACAAGTGCTTGTCTGCCTCGCGTAATTCGTTATAATACTTCATAAATAAGCTTATTTAACCCGCTCCAAAGGAAGATCACTATGGTTGGAACTGTAGACATTGATTTTACCAAATACAGTGCCCTGGCTGTGGAAGATGATGCGGGCGGTATGGCGATCATCGGCGTGATGATGCGCTACCTGGGCATGAAGTCGTACATGAACACGACAGGCGATGGGGTCATCGAACTGGCACGCGCCATGCGACCCGCGCCCAATATTATTCTCCTCGACATCAACCTGCCCAAAACCACCGGCTATGAACTCCTGAAGAAAATCCGCGCCGACGAAAAGCTGAAAAATGTACTGGTGGTGGCGGTCACAGCGCAGGATGCCGACAGCGAAATTCCCAAATGTATGGCGGCGGGTTTTGATGGCTTCATCGGCAAACCGATCAGTCGTTCCCGCTTCCCGCGCCAACTGCGCCGGATTTTGAGCGGCGAACCCGTCTGGGAAACCTACTAAAACAGCCTCCCTATCGCAGCTTTCGACACCATCAGATCATCGCATCTGATGGTGTTTTTGTTATAGTAGTGTTGAGTCGCATCCTCAATATATTTTTTCAAAGGATTGAATTATGACACAGCGACAAGCTCTCTTGATTGGCAGTCTCCCC
This sequence comes from Aggregatilineales bacterium, assembly GCA_044226645.1. GTDB lineage: Bacteria > Chloroflexota > Anaerolineae > Aggregatilineales > Phototrophicaceae > CFX2. The sequence goes on along the minus strand of JBGAGR010000234.1, from coordinate 8,378 downwards.
TACAGCAGTGAAGAAGCCGCGATGCGCAAGGCACTGGATGTATTGGGCGATTACCTGTTTTCGCTGCCAGATGGTGAAATTGGCGACAAGGACGAAATCTACCAGAAAGGCCGCCGCATGGGGTGGGTGCAAACCGCCATCCAGCGTAATGTGGACAGCGGCGCATTCGACATCGCCAAAGACATCGAACGCGATAAGGCCACCGGGTTGTTTAAGAATTATGAGGACTTATTCGTCCTGAATCCCAAGCACGCTCCCAAAGAACTGGTTTCGCATTTGAATTTCGGCTATCTGGAATTTTTCCAGAAAAGCTACCCTGTCTTTAAGCAGCTTCGTGAGCAGTACAAGAAGCCGAATCTGGTGTTTCAGGTCGGCATCCCAACTGGATTAGCCATCGCCTTCCTTTCGATGAAACCGTTGCAAGCGCTCCGCTATCGCAGCGCCTTCGATGAACGGCTGGCCTATGAAGCCAATGAAATCGTCAAGATTGCTGGCGATGATGTCATCATCCAGATCGAAGTGCCGATTGAGATGGGGCTGGCGCAGCGCCTCCCCGGTTTTATGATGTTTCTCCCGGTCAATATGCTCATCTCACTGGTCAAGCGCATTAACCCCAAAGCGCGAATCGGTGTCCACATGTGTCTGGGAGATTTGCATAACAAGTCGCTGGTCAAGCTCGATATGGAAGGCCTGATCGTCCGTTTCGCCAACCAGATGGTCGATAAATGGCCTGCCGATCATAAGCTCGAATATGTTCATTTCCCCTTTGCGGAAGGTGAGATAACACCACCGCTCGACGCTGCCGCCTATGCGCCCCTCAAAAATATCCATCTGCCCAAAGGGACGCGCTTCATCGCCGGATTCGTGCATGAAAAATTAGGGATAGATGACCATGCTAAAATTCTGAGTGCCATCGAATCGGCACGTGGTGAAACGGTGGACGTGGCCTGTTCCTGCGGTATGGGGCGGCGGCCTTCCGATGTCGCGGATCGTTTATTGGAACTGACACAGCAGGTCGCCAATTTATAATGCCGGTAGGGGAGCGCCTGAGCCGCTCCCAAATAACAATTGGCGTTAGTATCTTCACGGTCATGATCTGCTGACTCATCGCCTCAAATCGATTTCAACTCTCTATAGGCAGCACCCTCACTGGGAAAATTTACGCGAGTCATATTGCTCCTAAATTGTTCTTGCGCTATAGTGACCTGTGGAAATCAGTCGGAATCAATCAGGAACTCAATCATGGCAAAACTTGTAGTTAGCCTTGCTCAGATGAATATTGCCCTGGGCGATGAAAAGAAAAATGTTGCCGCAATGGAACGATTAGCTGCGGAGGCCGCGCGGCGCGGTTCTCACCTGGTCGTTTTCCCCGAATTGTGGTCAAGCGGCTATGCGCTGGAAAATGCCAAAGACCTCGCCAGTGCCCTCAACAGCGGCACGTTTAATACCATGAGCGGCGCGGCGGTACAGAATAAGATCGCGCTGGTGGGTTCTGTGCTGGAAAAACGCGGCATGGAAGTCTCCAACAGTTCGGCTTTCTTCGCTCCCAACGGACGCATGTTGGGTGTTTATCGCAAAATGCATCTGTTCCGCCTCATGGATGAAGACAAGTGGTTGCAGCCGGGGCAGTCCCCGCTGGCGCTGGATTTACCCTGGGGCAATACCGGGCTGGCGATCTGTTACGATCTGCGCTTCCCCGAATTGTTCCGCAAATATGCTGTCGATGGTGCGAAAATGATGGTCATCCCGGCGGAATGGCCGATTGAGCGCATCGAACATTGGCGTGCTTTGCTGGTCGCCCGCGCCATTGAGAATCAGTGCTATGTCGTCGCCACCAACGCCGCCGGACTCACGGGCGAAACCACTTTTGGCGGACACTCCATGATTGTTGATCCCTGGGGCAAAATCATCATTGAGGGCGGCGACAGCCCGATGATGCTCACCGCCGAAATCGAAATGGACGCGGTGGACGACATTCGCCGGCGCATTCCGGTCTTCGAAGACCGCCGCAGCGATATTTATTAATTCCAAACCCATTGTAGGGGCGAAGCGGCGCTTCGCCCTGACGCAAGCAGGTAGCTAAAAACACCGCACTACAATTGATCCCTCTCTATGGAGCAGCATGTCATGCCTATACAACGAATTGTCTGCTTTAAATTCAAAGAAGCTGCGACGGATTCAGACCGACAGGCTCATATGGATGCATTTGCTAAACTCAAGGATGCTATTCCACAAATTGCCAGTTATACCGGAGGTTATGGCCTCTCTGGAGACTTCGGTTCTTCCCCCAGATATGACACACTCCACTATATAACTTTCGCCTCAATGGAAGACGTGAATACTTATTTCGATCATGCAGCGCATCAACAATTCATAGCGGATCATCAACATTGCTGGGGGGAAGTGCTTGTCCTGAATGCGGATATTACAGAGTGATTTCCGTTTGAGCAAAAGCCTATTTCTGTAGAGGGAGCCGTAAGCCCCTGCACTTATCAACTGCATAAAGCGAGTGACCCATATGCCCTACAAAATCTACTTCAGCGATACCAGCGACGAATTGGACAAACTGCGCCCGGTTCTGATTGACCAGATTATGAAAAATGGTATGACTCCTATCTGGTTGGAAGAAAGCGAAAAGCATAACGATAAGATGCTGGACATCGCGCGGCAGAAAATTGCTGATTCTGACGCTTTCATCAGCATTGTGACTTACAAACGCGGCTGGGAACCCAAACAGGGCGATGGAAAATCGCTGGCGGAACTGGAATATGACATCGCTGAACAGGTTAAAAAGCCCATCGCGGTGCTGCTCCCCAAAGATGCCAGCCCGATGGATATGTATTTGCGGATGCGCTCCCTCGGACAACTTCCGCCCCAGAAAATAGCCCAGCAGCGCTTCTGGAATCATGTCCAGAAAGCGGGCAAGGTCGTTTACTTCGAAGATGAGGCCGATCTTTCCAAGCAAATCGCCCAAACACTGCAAAACTGGGCGGCAGAAATGGGCAGTTCCAGCCAAACCCTATCCCCGCAGCGTACAGAAACGTTTCTACCCACCAGTACCGATCAACTCGATGTATTGGCTGAACAAATCGCCACCAAAACTGCCGAAAAAGTGCAGGCCTTGCAGCAGCACCAGCAGGAAGAACTGGCCGAGCAGGCTTTGAAATATAACGAAGCCCTGCGCCTGAAACCCGGTGAACTGGTCTTCGGCCCGGTGTCCGATGGCAGCCAATTCCACAGCGATATTTTCATGATTATGCCCTTCGCGCAGGAATTATTCGGCGTATACCGGGATGTCATCATGCCGCTGGTCAAAGACCTCAAGCTGACGATTGTACGCGGCGATGAATTTACCTCCTCGCGCGGGGTCATTATGGAGGAAGTCTGGTCAGCGCTCAATCAGTGCCGCTTTGTCATCGTGGACATCACGGGCGGCAATGACAATGTATTTTACGAACTCGGTATTGCCCACACACTGAATAAACCGGCTATCCTCATCACGCAGGCCACCACCCCCGATGATGTGCCCTTCGATGTGCGCCACCTGCGTTATGTCCAGTACGCCAATACTGCGGAAGGATTGGCGAAACTCCGTACCGATTTGCAGACCGGCATCACGCGCTTGATTACCGATTTGGACGAGGGCTGGGGCAACGGTAAAACATCCTCTACCTGATGACGGGCTGAAACGTCTGCTAAAAGCGACAGCCGAGGCTTGCCATAAGCAGTCCGAATCACTGGATGTTGATGGCTGGCATCTGACCCGTGCGCCTAAAGGTATGAATGGACTCGTTTTTCGCGCCCGACATGCTGACGGTTATGATCTGGCGCTCAAAATCAGCAAGCGCGATGAACGGGATCGGGCAGGGCGGGAATATGATTCTACTAAAGCGCTGCATGAATCCGGGCGCGATATAGCTTCCCGTCCATTTCACCTCGAACGCGATTCGGCTGATTTCCCCGGCGATGTCGTCATATCCGAATGGCTTCCCGGTCAGGCGCTTGATAGACCGCCTCCATCCAATGATCGCACTGCCTGGTCTGCGATTCTTTACGCCATGAGCCAATCCCACTGCCTCACGCCGGAAAAATCCCCTGTTCCGCTGCGTAACGCGGTCATGGATGTGCGTGAACCCATTGATTTACTCAATTACATCATGGGTTGGCTGGAAAAACTGCCGCAGGGCGAAATCGGTGCGCTCCATTATGACCAGCTTCAACGCCTGTGCGATCATGTCCAGTCCATGACTTCGCCGCGCTGGACACACCCGGCACCAATTGGTCTGATTCAATGTGACGTGAATCCCAATAACACGCTCTTACACGAGGGAAAAATCTATCTGGTCGATTGGGAAAATTCGGGCTGGTCAGACCCGGCTTTCGATCTGGCGGATTTGTTCGCCAAGCCCAATTTCGGCGAGCCAATTGCCGAAAATGACCGCGCCTGGATTCGCGCCGAACATGGACGGCTCTTAAACGATCCTCACCTGCCGGAACGATGCGCCCTTTACGAACGTCTGTTGATTGTCTGGTGGACGATGCGCACCAGCGGCTATTTGATTGAAGCCAGTAATCACCGTCTGGCAGGCGTTCATCGCGCGGATCGTGAACGCACCATGATGCAGCAGCTTGCGATGTGGCAGCACGCCTGCGTCTTTTATGGACTGGATACCTAAGAAAACTCACGCCACCGTGTTCTGATTTTCACTAAAACCCTCTGAGCCTTTGCGCGAGCTTCGCGCTCTCAGCGGTTCGTTTTATGCCGTCTCCAGCGTCCGGTTGCGGAACGGCATATACGCCTCGACCCATTCCTGATCGTAATCGCGGATGTACTGCTCGGCCTTCTCTACCAGATCGCGATTGCCGACGAACAGGGGTACGCGCTGATGTAGCGAATGGGGCTGAAGATCAAGGATATTTCCCACGCCATCCGAGCAGTACGCGCCAGCCTGTTCCGCCAGAAAGGCGATGGCCTGCGCCTCGAACATCAGACGCATTTTGCCGTAAGGCTTATCCGCTTCCTGCAAATCGCCCGGATAGAAAAACACACCGCCCCGCAGCAAATTCCGGTGAACATCCGATACCAACGACCCGATATAGCGGTGTCCGAGCGGTTTGCGACCCTCGCCCTCGATGCCTTGCAACCACTTGGCATAACGCCGGATGCCCGGTGTCCAGTATTTTTCGTAGCCGCTGTTGGCGCTGTAATAGAGCGCAGTTTCCGGCACACGGATATTCTCGTGACTCAGCAAAAATTCGCCTACACTCGGATCGAGCGTGAAGCCATGCACGCCATGACCCGCGCTGTAGACCATCATCGTGCTGGAACCGTAGATCACATATCCGGCTGCCGCCAGATTACGTCCCGGTTGCAGCATGTCTTGTAACGTCCCGCTTGGCCCTGTGCTGATCTTGCGATGAATCGAAAAAATAGTCCCTACCGAGACATTCACATCGATATTCGAGGAACCGTCCAGCGGATCGTACAGCAGCACATACTTGCCGGTATCAAAATGGGTCGGAATCGGGATGATGTCGTCGTGTTCCTCGGATGCCATCGCGCATAAACGCCCGGTGTGGTCATTGATCTTAAAAATCATCTCATCAGCGAACACATCCAGCTTTTGCTGCTGTTCGCCATACACATTATGATCGTCCGTCGCGCCGATGATGCCTGCCAGTCCTGCCCGTGTCGTCTCCCGCGCGATGATCTTGGCAGCCAGCGCCATATCATACAGCAGGCTGGTGAAAGCACCCGTTGCGCCCGGATGATTCTGCTGCTGTTCGAGAATATGCCGTTCAATCGTGGTAATTTTCGCCATCAGGTCGCTCCTGTATCAAAAACGTTTTGTATAGCGTACAGGAATTAGAACTCCTGCACAATCAGGGTTTGCTTATGACTGTACATTATCACCAATAATCTTCTTGTGACTGACGACTGTGGACTATCGACTTTTTACCTCCAACAAAAGTGGGCGACCCTTTCGAATCGCCCACTTTGAACGTGCAGCAATGAATCGCCTGAACTACTTCCGGGCGAAATAGATGATCGCATCGTGCTCGGAAGTTACATCATCATCCGTCCAGTCGCCTTTCGCGGCCTCAATGGTGAACCCGGCTTTTTCCAACAGCATCCGCATCTCATGGTAAAAGTAGTAGTTCGAGGTGAGTGTGTAGGTGTCGTCGGAAACGATCTGGTTATCCTTAAACAGCAGCATACGCATCTCGCCCGTCGTACGCTGCTCCAGCGGGTCTACCGCCACCAACCGATAATGGTTCTCGTATTCGTGACCATCATCAGGCAGTTTGCCAACATAGTCAGGCCAGGGTTCAGGTATGTGCCCACGCGCTTCCTTCTGCCAGAAACGCCAGTGCCCCTTTTCGCCGTAGGCGATATGGTTCTCGATCATCAGCAACCCGCCCGGTAGAAGATGGTCATAAAAGCGTTGCAGCGCTGTGAAATCCTGCTCGCGGCTGACACCGATGCCGAATACGCCGCAGGCCACAATCATCTGATACTTACGCGGCAGATCAAGCTGGTGCAGCGCCTGACGATACAAACGCGGTTTTAAGCCTTCCCGCTCGGCGGTCTGCTGACAGTACGCCAGCATATCGCCGGAGACATCGCAGCCGTCTACGTCTAATCCGGCGCGCAGGAACGGGATGAGCAGACGGCCTGTGCCGCAGCCAGCATCCAGCGCGGGTTGACCATTCTGCCCGATCAGCCGTTGATAGTAAGCGATTTCCGGGCCAGTCGTAACATTTTCCGCCCAATGGCGTGCCATAGCACCGTAGTGCCAGGTCTTAACGTTGTCATCCATAAAGGTTATATACTCCCTGAGAGTCTAATATGATTCGATGGGAGTAGGGACACGATATATCGTGTCCCTACAGCGTTAAACTTCCAACTGCATATTGTAGAGATTGGCATAGGTGCCCTCCCGCGCGATAAGTTCGCCGTGTGTGCCCTGTTCCTCAACGCCGTTATCGGTCAAAACGATAATCCTTTCGGCATGTCGAATGGTCGAGAGGCGGTGCGCGATGACCAGCGTCGTGCGGTTTTCGGTCAGCCGTTCCAGCGATTCCTGAACCGCTTTTTCGCTTTCGTTGTCCAGCGAACTGGTGGCCTCGTCGAAGATCAGAACGGGTGGATTTTTCAGAAACACACGGGCGATACTCAAGCGCTGCTTCTGTCCGCCGGATAATTTCACGCCGCGCTGACCGATGTCGGTGTCGTAACCGTTCGGCAGTCCCATGATGAAATCGTGCGCGTTGGCTTTTTTAGCCGCTGTGATGATTTCTTCGTCAGTGGCGTTCAGCTTGCCGTAGCGAATGTTGTCAGCAACCGTCCCGGCGAACAGATAGACATCCTGCTGCACCACGCCGATATTCCGGCGCAGCGAGTCCAGCCGAATGTCGCGGATATTGTGACCATCCAGCAGCACTTCGCCTTCCGTGACTTCGTAGAAGCGCGGAATCAACGAACACAGGGTTGTTTTCCCCACACCCGATGATCCCACCAGGGCGACGTACTCTCCGGCTTGGATGTTCAGCGAGATATTTTTCACCACATAATTGTGGTCTTCCCTGTACTTGAAGCTGACATTGCGCAGTTCCACATGACCGCGAACCTGCGTCAATTCAACCGCGTCCGGCGCGTCCTGAATATCGATTTTTACTTCCAGCATATCCATGAAGCGGCTGAACCCGGTGCTGCCTTCCTGATACAGGCGCGATAGATTGACTGCCCGGTGAATGGGGTCGATGATGACACCGACGCATAACAGATACGTCAGCAAATCAGCTAAATCCAGCGAGCCGCGAACAATCGCCGCCCCGCCCAAGATAATCACCGCGATGGTGATCAACTGCGCGAAAGCATCAATGCCGTTGGAGAAATAGGCTTCACTTTTATAGCCCTCTCGGCGGCTGTCCACGAAACGCTGGTTTTCATAGGCGAATTTGCGCGTCTCGATGGCTTCATTCGTGAATGACTTCACCACCCGGATTCCCGCCAGTGTGTCTTCTACCTGCGCGTTAATGTCCCCGATTCTGTCCTTGCTTCGCCTGAGGGCGATGTTCATGCGCCGATTAAAGTAAAAGGCATAGACCGCCATGACGGGCAAAAACAGAAAGATAATGAGGGTCAGGCTCACATTGAGGTGAATGAGGATGATGAACACGCCGATCCCTTTGAGTACGGCGATGGCGAGGTCTTCCGGCCCATGATGATACAGTTCGGAGATCGCGAATAAGTCATTGGTGAGGCGGGTCATCAACTGACCAGTGCGCTGCTCATCATAGAAGCTGAACGAGAGCTTTTGATAATGCTCGAAAAGTTCGCTGCGCATGTCGCTTTCCATCATCGCGCCCATCAG
>JBGAGR010000233.1:0-12851 GCA_044226645.1 Aggregatilineales bacterium | reverse complement strand
GCGTTCTGCTCGAAATACTGGATGAAGCGCGGCAGAGCATCCTGATCGGTATTGAAAATCAGATCATTAGCGACTTTGCGCTGCTCCTCTGGAATTTCGGCATAGGGCGTAATGTGCGCCGGATTGACAATCGCCATATCAAGGCCAGCCTGTACCGCATGATACAGGAACACGCTGTTCAATACACCGCGCGCCGCCGGAGTTACGCCGAAGCTGACATTGCTCACGCCCAACGCGGTCATCACGCCAGGGAGATTTTGCTTGATGAGGCGGATGCCTTCCAATGTTTCGACAGCATCCATACGCAGTTCTTCCTGCCCGGTGGTGAGCGGGAAGGTGAGCGTGTCGAAGATCAAGTCTTCGGGACTCAGGTCGTAATCATTCACGGCGATGTCGTGAATGCGCTTGGCGATTTCGAATTTTCTGTCGCGGGTGTGCGCCATACCGATTTCATCAATGGTCATGGAAAGCACCGCCGCGCCGTGCTTCTTGGCAATCGGCAGAATACGGTCAATGCGTTCGCGTCCATTTTCGAGATTGTTGCCGTTGATGACCCCGCGCCCCGGATAGAGCGCCAAAGCCGCTTCCGCTACATCGGCTTCGGTGGTATCGATAATCAGCGGTACCGTAATCGCCATCGAAAGCTTCTTAACCAGCTTTTCCATCTGATTTTTTTCGTCGGCACGTTCAGTCAGCGCCACCGCTACATCCAGCATGTGTGCGCCGCTGTTGACCTGATCGACGGCAATTTGCACAATGCTGTCGTAGTCATCTGCCAACAAAAGCTGCTTGACCTTGCGGCTGCCCTGACTGTTGACGCGCTCGCCGATCAGCGTCGGGCCAGGACATCCAGCATGTGTGCGCCGCTGTTGACCTGATCGACGGCAATTTGCACAATGCTGTCGTAGTCATCTGCCAACAAAAGCTGCTTGACCTTGCGGCTGCCCTGACTGTTGACGCGCTCGCCGATCAGCGTCGGGCCAGGATTTTGCATCATGGCAGTGGCGGTCATGCCGCTGGAGGCTTTGGCCTCGTGCTGTGGATCACGCTGTTTCGGCGCGATTCTTTTGGCGCGGCGTTCGAGTTCTTCCTGATACGAATGCCCGTGAACATGGCGATAGAGATGGTCAAGATGTTCCGGCTCTGTTCCACAGCATCCGCCGACCACATTCACACCCCAGCGCGTGAACTCGGACACCATATCGCTGAAGGGTTCCGGCTCCATCGGGTAGACCGCTTCGCCATCGACATTGATCGGCAGCCCCGCATTCGGCAGGACGCTGATCGGCAGGCTGCTGTTTTCGATCAGATACTTGATCGGTTCGCGCATGTAATCGGGGCCTGTTGAACAGTTGATGCCAATGACATCAATCGGCAGGGCTTCCAGCGTCGCCAGCGCCGCCGCCATATCGGTACCGAACAACATGCGTCCGGTAGTATCCAGCGTGACCTGACATTGCACCGGAATACGAACGCTGAGATCAGCAAACAGGCGGTTGATACCGACCACTGCCGCTTTGACTTCGAGGATGTCCTGACTGGTTTCGATCAGCAGCACATCCGCGCCACCCTCGACCAGACCTTTAGCCTGCTCGTAAAAGACATCTGACAGGGTATCGAAGCTGATGTTGCTCAAATCCGGGTCGTTGCCGCTGGGCAGCTTGCCAGATGGCCCCATGCTCCCGGCGACAAAGCGTGGAATACCTGTTTCCGCTTCAAATTTGTCGCAAACTCGTCGAGCGATCTGGGCGGCCTTGAAGTTGATTTCATAGGTTTTGTCCGACAGGCCAAATTCACCGAGCGTCAGGCGATTGCCGCGAAAGGTACAGGTTTCCACCGCTTCGCTGCCGACACTGAGAAATGAGGCATGTAAATTTTCGATCACTTCCGGATTCACCAGCACCAGATGTTCATTCAGACCGTTGTAGCGTTCGCCGCCGTAATCTTCCGGCTTCAGATTCAATTTCTGGATATTCGTGCCCGTTGCGCCATCAAAAATGACGATATGGTCATCAATCGCGTCCAGATAACGCCGATTGGTGAAGGTATAGTTATGTGTGCGTGGGGTCATGTATGCGTGTCTCTCCGTCTTTCTTGTCATTTATCACCGGAAGCTCAAGCCATCCGGTTATATTTACTCTAGAGGCCAATTGAAAAAGGCTTATTCATCCAACCACGAATAACGAGCATGAACATACTCGTACCAGGGCATCAATTCGGGGAAACGATTCACTGAGAATTTCCCGAAGAGCGATTCGGTGCTTACGCTCATAAAACGATCTGGTGTTTTGACCAGTCGTTTCCATATATCAGTAACCGTTCCGCCAATCGGACGCAGATTCGGTGACGTCACCTGACCGAACTCGGCATTTCGCGTCGGAGCGATGTGTAGCAAGCTTACAATGCCTGCTTGGAATTCCTTCACCCGTTCCATTTCATGAGCAAGAAACTGCTGTCGCATAAATTGGTAAAATGGCTCATAGAATAGATCGTCATAGGCGGGCAAAATGCTCTTATCAAGCGGGCAATCTGCTTGCTGATATAAGGGGGCGTAAATTGCTGAACGATCTGTTCCACTGCTCGCCACTTTCTTGGACACACTTGTATACGACTCGGTATATTTCCATTCGATTAAGACGATTTGCCGCAAGCCGTTAGTGTGCTCAAACATCACCATAGCATCGGCGCTGGTGAAATTCGCGCCTCTGGTGCGTGGAGTGTTCTTGCGCACCTTTTCCCCTAAATAATTATCCTGACCAATCCATTCGAAAGCCACATACTGGCTCGGTGCTTCGAGCGGGAGCATCTGGCGGATGTTTGGGAAAAGTGGACGTAGTAACACCGCCAGTGCATCTGGTTTGTTCATAAATGGGAATAGGAAATTGACACAGCAGACCTGTGAACTGCACAGATGATTGAGCGAGTGCCAACCAATACCGCTTTGCGAAAAATAGGCTTGTGCCATGTCGCGAATTTCAACATATAGATTCTCTGCGGCGCAGTGTAACGGGAGTGCGAAATCCCGCATTTTCCCCTTATAGAGACCATCGTGACGGGCAGAGTCGCTGAAATCAACAGAATGCCGTTTGAATTCTGCCTGTCGTTTTCTCTCTGCCTCAAGAAACTTTCCCATAAGTCCATTCACTTCCAAACCTGTATGAAGCATTCCCTCACTTCAATGTCCGGCGGAGTTCGGTGGTTGCGCCAGCGGCTTCTAAACGCTGGGCAACTTCCATCGCCTGACTGTGCGGCACAGCTTCCATCACTACAGACGGGGCATGATCCAGCAGGTCTTTCGACTGCTTCAGTCCACCCCCGGTAATGTCCATGATGATGCCCATCATCTGGATTTTGTTTTCGCCAGCGTCCACCAGCAGGACATCAAATTGCACAGTAAAGGTTTTGTCTTCGCTCAAGATTGGTTACTCCGCCATACGCTGCTTGACAATATCGGTCAGGGTTTTGGGATCATCCACAATCCAACGTGCATCCAGCGATTTTAACTGATGCAAACCATCGTGTGTCAGAGGTGTTGAAACCGCCACTACGCGCATTCCCGCCGCTACACCGGATTCGACCCCGATAGGCGAGTCTTCAATCACCAAACAGGCTTCCGGCGTGGCTCCTAAATGCTTCGCCACCAGCAGATAAATTTCCGGGTCGGGCTTGCCGTGTTTCACATCCTCGACTGTCGCAATGCAATCGAAGGAATTATCACAGCCGAGTACCGGGAGAATACGATCTACCTGATCTTTGTAGGACATGGTTGCCAGCCCGGTTTTATAGCCCTGTTCGCGCATTTTGTGCAGCAGTGCGATGTTATGCGGGATTTCATGCGACTGAATCAGAACACGGTCATCAAGCATCGCATCATAATAGCGGATGCGTACCTGCAAAAATGCCTGCGCGGGTGTACTTACGCCAAATTCCGCCATTCGCGCGGCTGCCTGATCTTCCAGATGGAAGCGTTTGACCAGAATTTCGGCTAATTGGTCACGCTGCATCCCAACCACATCCTTGAAGCGCTCCAATACATAGGCTTCGGTGAGATGATCCGGCGAGAGTTCCACAGCCGCACGAGCATAAGACTCAGCTTTGAGTTCCTCGCTCTGCACCAATGTGCCATCCAGATCAAAAATCACCGCTTGAATCATGCTGTTACCTACCATCCCTGAAGTGATAATCCATCAACATCATTAAAGTGCGCATCTTTGGTCAACAGTGTGAGCTTATGTTGCAGCGCAATAGCGGCTATCCAACTATCATTTTGAGGAATGAAACGACCTTTGACATGTTGCTGTCGACGAATGCGACCATATTCTCGTGCTGTACCAATATCGCAATCCAAGACCGCACCACTGAGCGCTAAGGTTTCAACCTCGCGCCGATTTGCTTCTACACGACCAGAATTCTCTGCGCCATAAAATAGTTCTCCCAGTACGATACTGGGGATAAAAACTTCGTCTGCATCGTCAATAATTTTGACGATGCTCATCTCCTTAGCACCGTAAGAAATGGCAGCATTGGTATCAAGAAGAAATCGACCACTCATCTGTGTCTATCCTCTCGCAGTCTTCTTCAATGGCTTGCTTCATTAATTCGAGTTCATCTGGCGGAATGTTTATATCTCTTGTTCGCTCGATAAAGGTTTTGCCAGATATGCCCTGTATAGGTTTCACACTTCGCACATATTCCAAAGTCTTTCTTTTCATTTCTGGGGACATATTGTGAACGACTTCCATAATTTCCGCATACAGCTTGATTTTGTCCTTATCGCCCTGTGGCGTGAAGCCCATGCGATTCAAATAATTCTGATGCCGTTCGCTGCCGGGGACGCTGTAGAGCGTCGTAATGCCGCGTTCAGGTAAGCGCTGTTCCAGTTCACGGTAAAGGAACTGTCCCGCCTTCAAGTCCCGATAGCCCGGAATGACATAATCCAGTTTCACCACCGCTCGTCCAGATGCATCACGCTGGGTAATGAAAACCCCTACAGGCTGCAAATCGCGCAAGATCAGATAGACCATATCGGCGCGTTCCGGATGATATTCGAAATCCGGGAAAAATTTGCCGATGTCCTGTTGATAAAAGCCCAGAAATTCCTGCATATAAGCCGAATTTTTATCCACTTCCAGTAGCTTGAAAAAAGTCTTTTTGGTGAACATCTGAATCAGGAAATAGGAATTGATGAACACAATCAATATATTGAGTCCGGCGACAGGCACTGAACTAATCAGCACGCCGTAGACAGAAAAGGTCACGGAGGCGACCAGACTGATGAGCCGCAGCCGCAAGACTGACTTCATCATCAGTGAAGTAGCTGCCAGCACCGAGGCAACATATCCGAGAATATCAACAGCCGTCATATGCGAACCTTCTGAAGTCGTTTAATCAGCGACTTTACTAAACAATTTTGTTAAATGACTATTTCTGGTACTGGTTCATCCGCATAGGCTAAGATAATAGCATCCCGCGAAATTCCAGCCTGAAGCAGAGCATCAACCACCAGTTTGTCATTCTGATCACGTTCAATAATTACATTGCCCTCAGCAATGCGGACAATCAGGCTTACCCCAGAGATATGTTTCCCTTTAACACGCGCAACATCTACTACTGTGAAAATATCACCATCATCGCTTTGGGTCAGGTAGCTGTATCCGTTTAAGGCTTTTCCAGCATACCCGGCAACAACTTCACGAACAATTTCGTTTAAGGAAGCCATCGTATAATCTCCTGTTTAAACGGGTCGAATACAACCAATTTAATATTTCCTTCTGAAATGCTGAGTTTTCCGATCTTTTCACTCAGGATACCTCGATAAGAATTCTCAGACACCGCCAAATATAATGGAATACTGATTTCCGCATCATCTAATGCCGCTCTATAAAGGAAATATTTCCCTACAGCACTAGCTAATGCTTCAAGCTGGGCGGCGGTTGAGTCGAGTTCTTTCACTTCGACCAAAATAATCGCGTTATCTGAAATCTTCTGTGCCTCAATATCAATGAAAAGATAACGATCTTCAACAATGACTTTGACCTGTTCATCAATAATTTTCCAACCATCTTTGATGAGTGCCCGGAGAACAATGTCATGATGTCGATCTTTAGCAGGCAAGTTTCTGCTTCCTCACTGTAAATAGAAAACGCCCCTTACAGGAAGGAGCGCGATGGTAATCATGAACTCTCGCACTCATCTTCCAGGCTTGTCCTGGCGGATTTAGCACCTTCCCGACGCTTCAGGGGTTGCTGCGGTTTCGTTGGGCCGTTCCCTCCACCGCTCTTGATGAGAAACTGTACATTTGTCTTACATGGTAGACGATAGCGCGTTATGTGTCAAGATAAGTCCAATCGCAGCCGGAACGCTGGTTTTCTATGTGGAAAAGTACGGCAAGCAGGCGTACTCTAATAACATTGACTCGCGCTAACTCTAAGGCACTTATGAATAACGCCCCTCCTTCCCGTCCGCCATTTTTCCAACGCAGCATTAACCGGATCAACGGATTGTACCTGCTGCTCATCCTGATTTATTTACCCGTCCGGCTGATTGTACGGGATCGTATCTGGCAGATTTCCCTACTCAACAGTTTTGCGATTGTGTTATTTTGTCCGCTCCCGCTGTTGTTATTCGCGGCGGTGGTGGTACGTTCCCGACGTGCGGTGTTAAGTCTGATGCCGATTGTAGCGCTGCTGGTGATCTGGTTCGGGCCGCGCTTTTTACCCAAAATCACCACTGCGCCGACTCCACCTGTCCTGCGGGTGATGACCAATAACATCTATCATCTCAATACTACCCCGGAAAAGGTCACAGAGATGATTGCTGAGGCCAAACCGGATGTCATTTTCCTGCAAGAGGTTGAGTCAAATATTCAGGAACAGACCCTTAATGTACTGAAAGATGATTATCCTTACGAGTCCAGCCAGCTTGATCTGATTCGCGCCAGCCATTACTCCGCTGTCAATCTGCTGCGTTCGCGCTACCCCTTTGTCATCTCGGAAAAAATCGAACTGGGACAGACGCGCTTGCCTTATATCTTCCGCAATGTGATCGAGGTGAACGGACAGCGAATCGCCCTCTACAATATTCATCTGGTCGCCCCGGTGGGCGGGCGGGCACTGCCCCAAAAGCTGGTGGACAATTATTTCACGCGCATCTTCTTCCGTTTTGATGACAGCGAACGAAACCGCCAGATTGGTGCCCTGCTGGCACACCTCGCCACCGAACCCTATCCCTATATCGCGGCGGGAGATTTCAACACCAGCGACCTGAGCATGACCTATAACACCCTGTCCGGGCAAATGTACGACAGCTTTATCGAAGCGGGAGTCGGGCTGGGTACGACCTGGCCTGCTGTCGAGGCGTTGGGATGGCCTTCTGTGATCCCGGCGCTGATTCGCATGGATTATATCTGGCACAGCGACGGCATCACACCAGTAAAGGTCTGGCAGGGCGGTTATGATGGCAGCGACCATCTGCCGCTGTTTGCCGATTTCGCGCTTGGATAGCGGCTGCTTCAGAACATCAGGCCGCGTTCCATCGCATCAACTGCGTCTTTGGCCTCTTTTAAGCCTAAGCCGGTCATGGCGCGGTAGAGCTTGATGGCCTCGATTTTATTGCCCTGTCGCAGCAGTTCCATGATATGGGCATTTTCGACAGTCCCGCCGCTGGATGAGCCAATTTCGCCGCTCTGCCGTAATTCATTTTCGATGGCTTTGACAGCATCCCGCGCGGTATATTCATCGACTCCGGCATAGACACGATAGACTTCAATCGCCCGGTCAATATCGCCATCACGCACCAGATCACGTATTCCAGCATCGGGCGCATCATAAGCGGGCGTTTGTTTCTTTCCTATGACCATGCCCGGATTGGCTTCGGCAAACTCCACCGCGTCTTTGGCTTCTTTCAACCCGACTCCCGTCAATTCACGGTAGCGTTTGATGGCGTTGATTTTCTGCCCCCTGGCGATGTAATCCTGCACTTCACGGTCATTAATGGCGGCAGAATCAATGGTCGCCAGTGGCTTGCTGATGCCTAATGCCTCATCACGCCTTTCCTGACGCGAAACAGCAATGTAGTTTGCCACCAGCAGCAGGGCGACAATCGCGATTGGGATTAAACAAAATATCCAGCCGCCGTTGGAAGTCGATACCATACCTATTTTCCCCTATGTACTCAGCTTTAGAGCCACTTGATCCGCAATCGTGAGCCATGCGGCTGTGTCGTGCTCAGCAACGGTCTCATCCAGCCAGAATTGGGCATAGATGCTCTGCCGCACTGTGAGATTGGTAGCGGGGTCAAGCTCATCGCCGTGTGCCTGCTGCGCTTCCCACATGTCTGGATGTTCACCGTACCAGAAAGCCGCCAGATCAGCCAGCATGACATTGCTGATGGCGCTGCTGACGAAGCGCACCCGATTTTCCAGCGGATTCTGGCGCTCGACACTGCGCGTCAGATCAATGAGCGCTTTGACGAAATTCGCCGCGCCGGGACTGGGGTAGGGATTGGATGCTTCGATGGGCAGGTTGGCGGGAGCCGCGCCATACGAGGCAATCCAGACCAGCAGACTGCGCGCCCAAGCCGCGTCCTCGTGATGATGCTCGAAAATCGTCAGGTGGTCATAAGCACGCTTGAGGGCGATTTCCAAGCCGGCGAAAAATTCGATTTCCATCAGCAGGCTGGTTAAGGCATCCTGCGCCGCGCCCCAATCCCGTTCCTGCGCCGATCTGCGTAGTGTTTCCAGTCCTGCTTCGTGTTCTGTCATATCGTGCGCCTTAAACGGTTGAAATGGTGGAAAATCAGCTTCCTCAGAAAAACATTCTACACGGATGGCGGCGATTGGCGAAAATGTTGGCGCTCAGTCATCCAATTTCTCCCTTGCGCGATTATCATCACGGGAAAAAGATGGGCGATTGGCGGCGGCGGCGGCGTTGGCGAACCTCATTTCATATCCCTGTGGTGCTTCAAAAACCAATCGATGTCCGACGCTACCTTCAACCACTGCCATCCACAGGATAGCGCAAATGTTCCCAAAAAGGATTACCTTTTGGTAAACTTTTCGGTTGGAATTTTCTAACGTGTATACCACACCCGAATATCATTCTTTCAGCCAAGCGGCAGCGGAAATCAGAGCCTCATTCACTGAAAATCTCAATGATTTGTTGATAGTGTCGATATTATAATTACTAAAGCTTACAAGAAAGGTAGCAGTACTTTATGCCTATACAAGTTTCCTGGGGCGACCCCCAAAAGACTATCGCTCTCAGTAGTTTCGGTGAGACCTGGACTCTCGAAGATGCTCATAACATGATCGACGAGATGTATAAGTTGACGACCAGCGTTGACCACACGGTTCATACCGTCATGGATTTTAGCAACAGCCGCACATCACCCACTCAGCTTATGAGCGTGGGTCAGCACGTTATGAAACGCAAGGTTCCGAACAGCGGTATCAGCGTGATTGTCAAGGCGAACTCCTTCCTTAAAGTGATGACCCAGCTCATTGGGAAACTGTTTGTGAAGGAATCGCCAATGTATACTGCCGATTCGCTAGAGGAAGCCTTTCAGATCATCCAGAAGTATGAGCAGGATCAAGCCATCCGCCTCAAGAACAAGTGATTGCCAGAATCCTCATCAGCGTCCATGAAAATCTGATCTAGCCCAGCAGACGTTGATGTTCGACCTTGATGCAGGCATCCATGACGATGGGCAGATGGGCGGCATCCGCTTTTTGATCGGCTTCGTCGCTGGCAACGCCCAACTGCGCCCAAACGGCCTTCGCATGAACTTCGGCGGCATCATCAACCACACCTGCCAGAAATTCCGAGCGACGGAAGACATTCACAATGTCAATCGGTTCGGGTACATCCTTGAGCGAGGCATAGCAGGGCTGACCGTCAATTTCGCTCACTTCCGGGTTGACCGGATAGACGGTGTAGCCAACATTGCGCAGATATTGAGCAATCTGGTAACTGGTGCGATAGGGTTTATCGGAATGTCCGACGACGGCGATGACCTTGCTGTTTTCCAGCAGTTCTTTCACGGCGCTATCCTGAGTGAGCATGAAAGTCTCCTTGTGTAAGAGGGGATTGGCGGGAATTTATGGCGCACAGCCGTGCGCCCCTACCATCCGTTGGAACCCATATTTCGATTCAATCTAAGGATGTGACGCGGGGAGCGAGGCGAACATTACTTCCTGCCGATGTAGAGAAAATGGCGGGACGCGCCCATGATGGATGGCTCGGTACTGATCTGGTAGAGCAAATCGAGCCAGCGTTGGCGCTGTTCGCCTTCGAGCTTGTTGTAGTTCTCGTCATATGCGCCGACAGCAGATTCTACGCCAGCGATGGCGAGCGTTTCGAAACCCAGCGATTCGTGCAGCGGCGCGATTTCGGAGACATGGGCGGAATAACCGCGAAAACCACCAGGCGGCGCATCATCAGGACGTTTTCCGCGCGTAACGAACGATTGCACATGTGCCTGGTCCTCAATCCAGCCGGGATTGTTTCTCAGCAAGTCCCCGACGATACCCAAACGACTCAGAAGCGCGGAAAAAAGGAGGCCGCCTGTTTTCAAGCGATCATAGGCTTGCTGCAACGCCGTTTTGCGGTCTGCTTCGACAACCAGATGATAGAGCGGCCCCATCAGCAGTACCGCGTCAAAGTTATTTTCGGTCACGGCGGATAAATCCCGCGCATCGGCTACCAGCAAACGCACCTGATTTTCCAAGCCAGCATCAGCCAGATTTTTGCGGCACAGGTCGATCAACCCCGGCGAAAGATCAACCGCTGTGATGGCATAGCCGCGTTTCGCCAGTTCGAGGGTATAGCGTCCGGTTGCCGCGCCGATTTCGAGAATCCGTCCATGAGTCGGGAGATAGTGAGTCAGAAAGCGCCACATCAGGTCATACTCCAGTTGATGGGCTTCCAGACGGGCATGTTCGCGCTGGGGGTCGCTGTCGTAAAAAGCAGCAATATCACTGACATCATCCATCACACGGCTCTCCAAATCGATCTCAGGCGCAGAATTCAGCCCATTATAAATCAGGCATCCGCGCGGCGGGGCGGCAGATGATCGGGTGTACAATGTCATTCTAACGATAAAGACGATTTTACTGGTTTAGCGCACTGTATTCCTTACTGTAAGAAGCAAGCAGGGAGAAGATTAGCGTGAGTCAACAAATTGCCTCCGGCCCTAAGGGAAATATTCTGCTGGGCAGTATGCTGGATTTCCAGCGCGATCCGCTGAAGTTCTTAATGGACGCGGTAAATACGTATGGCGATGTGGTGCGTTTTCGTCTGGGGCCGTATCCGGTTTATCTGGTGAACGGGCCAGAAAATATTCATGAAGTGCTGGTCGCGCAGCAGAAGAAAATCATGAAGACCGATTTTAACCGGGGACTTCTCGGCAGATTTCTGGGAAACGGCATCCTCACCAGCGAAGGCAATTTTCACCATCGACAGCGCCAGTTGATGCAGCCTGCTTTTCATCATGAGCGTATCGCCAGTTATGCCGAAGGCATGGTCAACAGCACCGTTCAGATGCTCGACGGCTGGCAGGTCGGGAAAAGTTATGACATCGACGACGCGATGATGAAGCTGACGCTGAATATCGTGTCGGATACGCTGTTTGGTTCTGAAGTACCCAACGAAGCGATCAAAAAAGTGAGCGAAGCGGTTGCCGCGCTGCAAACCATCACCATCACCGAATTCAAGGCAGGTTTTTCCTTACCGGAGTGGCTCCCCGCGCCGCGTAACAGACGGCGGCGGGCGGCGGCACAGGTCATCCATGAAACGGTTATGCAGTTGATTCGTGAGCGCCGAGCATCCGGCAGCATGGGAAACGATCTGCTCTCGATGCTGTTACAGGCGCAGGACGAAGATGACGGCAGCGTTATGACCGATGAACAGGTGCTTCACGAGGCTGCGACGCTCTTTGTGGCTGGTCATGAAACGACCTCCAATGCACTGACCTGGACATGGTATCTACTGTCACAGAATCCGGCTGTCGAGGCCAAGCTCTACGACGAACTGGCGCGTGTCCTTGAGGGTCGTACTCCCACGTTGAAAGACCTGCCAGCCTTAAAATATACCGATATGGTTGTCAAGGAAGCGCTGCGCCTTTATCCGCCTGCCTGGGTGTTGTTCAGTCGCACTCCGCTGGAACCGATGCAAATCGGCGGGTATCAGATTAATCCGGGCGAATGGATTTTTATCTCCCCCTACACCATGCATCGCAGCGCACAGTATTTCGAAGAGCCGCAGCGCTTTAATCCAGAGCGGTTTACTGAAGAAAAGGAAAAGGAACTGCCACGCTACGCCTACTTCCCATTTGGGGGCGGGCCGCGCGTGTGCATCGGCAATACCTTCGCTTTGATGGAAGCACGCCTGATCCTGGCGACCATCGCCCAGCGTTATAGGCTGACTCTCGATGCGGGGCAGGAGATCATTCCCGAACCAGAGATCACGCTGCGTCCCAGAAATGGAATGCACATGACAGTTGGGGCGCGTGTGTAATGAGGCGGCTTAGTCCGGCTCGCGTCCGGCGATCAGGTGCTTGATGTAATTCTCGAAGCCAATCGCATCGCCCAAAACGAGATACTGCGCCTGCCGAGGCCATGAAGCGGCATCCCCCACCATCCTGACCCTGGCCTTCACCTTGACGATTTCTTCAATCGCTTCCGGTGTCATCTGTGCCAGTTGGGCGAAGGTGGTTACACCGTTTGCGTAGAGCGCTTCCTGAATTCGGGGGCCAATGCCTTCCAGAATAGTCAGGTCATCCGGTTTGGTCGGGTCAGCTTTACGCGCGGCGGACTGCTGGATGCGTTCACTGCTGGGCGGAGCACTTTTTTGCTC
>JBGAGR010000232.1:0-12454 GCA_044226645.1 Aggregatilineales bacterium | reverse complement strand
CATAGAGACGTTCGGCGGCGGCTTTGCCCTCGGTGGCGTTATGGAATTTCGCGCCTAAGGCTCGCAGCGGCAGATAAAATTCCGGCGCGATGATGAGCAGAAACAGGGCTTGCTCGAAAGCGATACCGCCGTTGACCAACCGCACGCCAATTTCCACCGCGACAATGGCTACGCTCAGGGTCGCCAGCATTTCCAGTGTGAGAGCAGAGAGAAAGGCCACCCGCAGGACGCGCATCGTCGCCTGACGGAATTGGTCGGTGAAGCGCTGGATGGTTTCAATCTGATAGCGGCTGCGGTTGAAAAGCTTGAGGGTGGTCAATCCCTGCATGACATCGAGAAAGTGCGCGCCGAGGAAACGCATTTCGGAAAATTGGCGTTTTGCCAGTGCCCCCGCCGCCATGCCGATCAGTGCCATAAAAAAGGGAATGAGCGGCGCGGTAATCAACAGGACGATGAAGGTCAGCGCATCCAACGGCAGGACGACCAGCAAAATCAGTATCGGCAGAAAAAGCGCCGTGAATAAACCCGGCAGATAATCGCGGAAATAACCATCGAGTTTTTCGATACCTTCCGTCGCGCTGAGAACCAGTTCGCCGCTGCGTTCCGCCCGAATATAAGCTGCACCCAGGGCGTAGAGATGCGTCACGAAGCGCTGGCGCAGGTTGGTTTGTACCGCGAGGGCAAGCCGCGCCGAGGTGATGGCACTCAGATAGCTAAAAAGCGCCCTTAGCAGCACGATTCCCAGCAGCATCAGCAGCAGGGACGACACTGCATCGAAAGCCGCGCCTTGCAGGAATACGCGGTCAATAACCTGACTGAGCAGGAGCGCTTGCAGGATAATGACGACGCTCAGGAGAACGTTAGCCGTTAAGGTGGCGGCTAAAGAGCGGGATGCAAAACGCGCCTCCCTGAGCAGGCGTTGATCCAGACTGCGTTTTTGTCGGCTGCTGCTTGCTGACATGCGCCGTCAATTCATACTATGCATACTATCCCTGCCCGATGCAATACCGGACAGGGATAACGAGGTATGGAGTGGATGAGATTTAGTATTCGAGGTGACTTTCCGCTGTCAGACGTTTGCGGAAAATCCAGTATGACCATGCCTGATAGGCCAGCACAATCGGCACGAGTGTCAGAGCGATGACGCTCATGACTTGCAGCGTATATTGGCTGGATGAAGCGTTGTAGATGGTCAGGTCAAAGCCGAGTGTGGAAGGCATGACGCGCGGATAGAGTGTGCCGAAAATCAGCGCGACAATGCCGATGATGGTCAGCCCGGTTCCCAGAAATGCCCGTCCATAGGTCTTCTGGCGGATAAAATAGCCTGTCGCCAGCAGTGCACCGACTGCCATGATTAAGCCAATGACATTCACAACGGTCAGATGGCTGAGAATGTCGGTTTCGAAGGCGCTGAGGACGACAAACACGACTGCCAGAATGGTCACGGGCAGCCAGAACTGCCGCGCGATTTTATTCGCCCGTTCCTGAAGCACGCCATCGGTTTTCATTTCCAGGAACAGCGCACCATGCAGAATGAACAGGGTTAGCGTGACGAGTCCACCAACCAGCGCATAGGGATTGAGCAGATCGAAGAATGAGCCGACATAGGTCATGCTGGCATCAATCGCCACGCCGCGCAGGATATTGCCGAAAGCGACACCCCACAGCAGCGCCGGAATCAGACTGCCGATGAAAATGGCTCTGTCCCACAGGGCACGCCAGCGTGGGTTATCATCCTTGCTGCGGAATTCGAAGGCCACGCCGCGCACGATGAGTGCTATCAATATCAGGAACAGCGCCAGATAAAAGCCGCTGAAGAGGGTGGCATACCAGTTGGGGAAAGCGGCGAACATCGCGCCACCGGCTGTCAGCAACCAGACTTCGTTACCATCCCAGACAGGGCCAATGCTGTTGACGACGGTGCGGCGTTCCCTGTCACTTTTGGCGATAAAAGGCAGCAGAATGCCCACGCCGTAATCGAAGCCTTCCAGAAAGAGGAAGCCTGTAAAGAGTACCGCGATGAGGATAAACCACAGGGTTTGTAAGTCCATGAGAAGCCTCCCTTAGTATGCGCCTTCGTAGCGCTTCTTATCGGTTGTTTCCAGCTCAGTGGTATCGAACCAGGGAATGAGGGTATCGCTGCCATCAACATCGTGACGGGCGAATTTTTGCAGCAGATAAATATCCGCGATCATGAGCAGGCCGTAAATCAGCGCGAAGCCGATCAGCGAAATGAGCAGCATGGCGGGGGTCACATTGGGTGAAACGGCTTTATCCACCGTCATTAACCCCTGCACAATCCAGGGCTGCCGTCCGACTTCGGTGAGTATCCAGCCCGTCGAATTCGCCAGATAAGGCAGGATGATGGCTGGGATCAGTATCCGCAGCAGCCATTTACCTTTGCCATTGCCCAGACGGTTGGTATAGGACAGGAATAAACCCACTAAACCCAACACGAACATCAGCGCTCCGGCACCGACCATCGCGCGGAAGCTCCAATAGGTCAGCCAGATAGCAGGCGGGACATAATCCCCCGGCCCGTACTGCTTTTCGTACTGTGCCTGTAGTTCATTGATGCCCTGCACTTTGCCGTCAAAGGTGTTGTAGGACAGAAAGCTCAACAGCGAGGGAATGCGAATGTTGATAACCGAGGTGCGATCCGCCTCGTTGCCAATCTGGAACATGGATAAGCCCGCCGGGTCTTCCGATTCCCACAGGTTGTCCCTGAATGTGACCGAAGCCCATCGTTGCCAGCACCGCGACGGTTCCGACAATCAGTGCGATGCGGGTCGAGGCGCGGAACGCATCCGGGTTTTTAGTCTTGTTCCGCAGCAGATGGAAAGCGCTGATGCCCAGCACGAAAAACGCCCCTGTGGTCAATCCGCCCAGGGCGACATGGGGAAATTCCAGCCAGAGATTGGGATTGCGGAGCAGCGCGAAGAAATCGGTCATTTCCGCGCGTCCACTGGCGGCGATTTGATACCCCACCGGATTTTGCATGAAAGCGTTGGCGACGATAATCCAGAAGGCCGAGATATTGGCGGCAAGGGCAACGAGCCAGATTGCCAGCAGATGTACCCGTTTTGAGAGTTTGTCCCAGCCGAAAATCCATACGCCCAAAAACGTGGATTCGATGAAGAAGGCCACCAGCGCTTCAACCGCCAGTGGTGCGCCGAAAATATCACCGACGAAACGGGAGTATTCCGACCAGTTCATGCCGAATTGAAATTCCTGCACGATACCGGTCACGACCCCCATCGCGAAGTTGATGAGCAGCAGTTTGCCCCAGAACTTCGCCATGAGTTTGTATTTTTCATCGCCTTTGACGACGTAGACGGTTTCCATGAAGGCGACAATGAGGGAAAGTCCCAGACTGAGGGGGACGAAAAAGAAGTGGTAAACGGTGGTAATGCCGAATTGCAATCGTGCGAGTGTTAACGCATCCATAGGTGTACCTCACGCTAGATTTTCGATTAACCCTCATGATCCAGTGTACGACGTTTTATGCCCCATGAGGGAAATTAAACACTGTGAAGCGACTTAAAATCGATTGTGCAATTTTTAACAAAGTACATATACACTTTAGCGCACCTGCTGGCGAATGGTTATAACCAATTGCTTATAGGTTGACATAAGCAGGTTTAATGGCTTCCAGCAGTGCGCTGAATGGGGCGTTATATAAGGCTTAGCTTGCCGCGCGGAGGACATCTCGCAAGCGTGAAAGCTCGGTTTTCAAAACCGCTGCGTCGCGGACGTATTCCAATGTCAGGGTACGCGGCTTCGTTCTTTTCAACAGGCTTTCAAGCAGCGCATAATCTTCGTCCAACAGGAACTCGTGAATATCCATCAGGATGCCGTTCTGGCGGCGGGGGCTGCTGATATGAATCTGCTGCACACGCTCAAGCGGTAGCTGATTGAGGTAATCATCAATGGGTATATTCAGGCGATCCGCACTCACCCGCGCATGAGCAATATCGAGCAGCAAAGCAAGATCGGCGTTTTCAAGGACGGCAGTGATAAAGGCCGGCTGACAAATGTATTCGTAAGCGCCGCCGGGGTTGTAATCCAGATTTTCGATCATCAGCGGAACGGGAATTTCAGCCGCAAACCGCTTGAGATTCTGGTAGATATTTTCGAAAACAGCCTCCTCAGAAAGCGGCGGTGAGGTCGGCTTCACCCATTCGTCAAATATCACTTCTTCAGCACTGAAGCCGAGATGCAGACTGAGCCAGGGCACATGCAAATGTTCAACCATGCTGCGGGTTGTCGCCAAAGCATTTTTCTGATTGACCGCATCGTGGTGCGCAATTGACCAGTTCCAGATGGGGTTGTGCAGCAGAAAAGGCTGATGAGGTAGTTCATCCGGGGCGCTGTTGGCGTATGACCCGCTGAGTTCCAGATAATTCACGCTGATTTCGCCTGCCTTAATCAGCGATCTGATCATCGGGCGATCTGAGACAGCCAGGGTAATCATGTGATGTGCCTCGATTAGCGAAATATGCAGCGAGTCTACTCTCATTCCTGCTTATTTTCATGGCGACAGGGATGAATGTCATATCAAACGAAGTCATTCATCACCATTCTTTGCATTGTCGGAAAGAAGGCGCGTAAGTGACCTGTCCAAAGCGTATTGAAATGAATTTACCCTGTAAAAAGACGAGGTTTATCGTGTCCCCCATTACTGTACGCACCGAACAAGGCTACCGAACCGCTATTCATATCCGTAACCATACCGTAATCGCTGATGAATTGATTCAGGATGGCGGTACGGATACGGGGCCAACCCCGATGGAAATGCTGCTCGGCACAGCGGGCGCGTGTATCGCCGTGACCACCAAAGCCTATGCCCAGCGTAAAGGCTGGCCTCTGGAAGGCGTTTCCGTTGAACTGGAAATGGAGCGTATCCGGCGCGAGGATTATCCGGCCTATACGGGTGATGCCCCTTTTATCCACGAAATTCGCGAACATATCGTCTTTGAAGGCGCGCTCACAGAGGAACAGAAAGCTCGTCTGATGGTAGTTGCGGGTAAATGCCCGGTACACCTGACACTGCAAAACCCGGTTTTCTTCATGCACAGCACCCCTGAAGAAATGCTGGATACATAACGGCTATCTCCACTGCAACAAAAAACCTCATCAGGTACTTGCCGTGATGAGGTTTTTTCGTTTTATCCCAGCTTGGGATAATTTAAGTGTCGTTTTAGGCAGGCGCTACGATGGGCATCTCGTTCTTAACCCAGTTATTGAAACCGCCGCCAATGCTGGTTACGTCCGTGTAGCCGAGGAGGCGCAGTGTGGTCATCGCCATAGCGCCACGATGACCGATGGCGCAGTAGACGATGATGGGCTGATCTTTATCGACTGGCAGAGCATCCAGGTTATCGAGCAGGGTCTTAATCGGGATGTTGACCTGACCGTCAATGTAACCATTGTCCTTCAGTTCCTGTTCGCCGCGCACATCGATGAGGAAAGGCTTGGGATCGGCGCTAAGGCTCTTGAGGATTGCAGCAGGCGCAGCAGCATAGAAGTTATCGGGCATGGTCACAAGGAAATTATCCACGACATCGAACAGCGCCGTGTCAAATTCCGGTGCTGCCGCATCGCTCAGGACGGGTTCAGCAGGCAGTCCGGTTGCTACGGGCAGACCTGCGGCCTTCCAGCCAGCAAAACCACCGAAAATGCTGCGGACATTGGTATAGCCCAACAGATTCAGCACTTCAACCGCCACCGCGCCGCGATGACCGATACCGCAGTAAACCAGAATCGGTTGATCCTGCGCCGGGAGCTTATCCAGATTTTGCGAGAGAGTACGGACGGGGATCAAGACCGCGCCAGCGATATAACCGCCATCAGCGATGTCTTTTTCATCACGCACATCAATGAGGAAGGGCTTCGCATCAGAGGTCAGTTCCTTCAGTGCATTTTCCGGCTTCACACCATTGAAGCCATCCGGCAAATTCTGGAGATAATCCACCAGAACCGGCTGTATATCAAAGGTTGTTACGGGTTCTGCGGTAGCTTCCTGCGCCATCACCGCCTGGGCGATACCCAGGAAAGCCAGCAGCAGGACGACCAGCAGCAAACGATATTTATTCATCTCAAGTACTCCTTCATTGTGAAAACAATCTGCATTGATTTGCAGTTACAAATTCTTAGAGAGGGTGGCATTGTTGCCAAAAACGTATCACCCGCTGCCCCAATCATGCCGGATTTATGTCATATGACTTAGTGAAAGAAATCACATTCAAAACAGGCAAAATGTATATCCGAAAAAGGGGTCTTGAGGGGAAATAGGTCAATTTTGCATGTGACAAAATTCACGATTAATGCCTGTTGTTCAGTACCAGACAAAAAAGCAGATGTATTCGATAATCCGAATGGATGAATACGTGAACAATGGGATAAGCGAAAATGGATCAACAAATCGTCAAAGAAGTGGAAATGCTTCACGCGCAGGTTTGTCTGGCATTGGATGATCCCAAACGGCTGCTGATTCTGTACGCCCTCAGCCAGCAGAGCCGCTATGTCAGTGAACTTGCTGTCGAACTCAGTTGTCCGCAGCCGACTATTTCACGTCATCTCAAGGTTTTGCGGGAGCGCGGTCTGGTGACTACCGAGCGCGATGGCGCGGCGGTGTATTATTCGCTGACCGATGAGCGCATCATTCAGGCGCTTGATCTGATGCGTGCCATGCTGCGTGACCGCATGGTTCAGCAGGCGGATTTAGCCGAATTCCGGGCGCTGGATAGTGCCCAGACTCCCCATTCATAGCGCTAGTGGTATTTCGCCCTGTGCCATCATGACGATACGACTCCCCTTCAAAGTTTCCCAGGCTGTTGTCCCCCTGCTGCTGCTGGCGGGGTTTGGATTGGTGCTGGTGGGATTCCTGCTCTCCAGCCAGAAGCCTGTTTTTGAAATCACACCCACCCTGACCGGGCAGACTGAACGCTGCCTGACCTGTCACAATGGCATTGAACCAATCAGCATCTCCCATCCGATTGACGAATTTGGCTGTGTATCCTGTCATGGCGGAGACGCTCTGGCGCTGGACGCAGATGCGGCACACACCAATATGGTACGCAACCCCGCCGCGCTGGATGTCGCCCAGCAGTACTGCGGCGATTGTCACTCAGCGCAGGTTTATCTGGTGCAGCACAGCATCATGGCGACCTATTCGGGGGCGATCAGTCTGGTGCGGCGTGCCTTTGGCTTGCAACCGGATGGAACCGCGCAATATGCCGTCCATGAGGTCGATTATCTACAAGCCTTTCTCCCCGACTCAGCCGACCCGCAGCCGGTCAAGGATTTCGCCACCAACTGCCTGAACTGTCATCTCTACAGCGAGCCGCTGCAAACTGATAACTACCATCGCAGCACGGGCTGTGCAAGCTGCCATGTCCTCTACAGCGAAACAGGTTTATATGAGGGCGGCGACCCGTCTATTTCGAAAACCGAGATCGGTTATCCGCAGAAACACGAATTTACAACGGCGATTCCCTATACCCAGTGCAATCACTGTCACAATCAGGGCAATTACGACCTGCGTACGATGACATTCGTTCCGCGCCCGGATATGCCCGCTTCTACGCCGCTGACGGGTGATGCGAAACGTCTGCATGATTACTACCAGCCGATTGGCGAATTCACCAAATGTGAATGGGAACTGGACTGTATCGACTGTCACACGTCGCTGGAAATCATGGGCGATGGTGTCCTGCATAACAACCGCACAGAAGCGCAGTATACGCAGTGTTCAACCTGTCACGGCACGCTGGACTCGCCGCCGCTGGAACAGGTCGTCCAATTTGATAATGAATTGGCGATGACCCGCGCCAATCTGAATCCCAATGTCAGTTTACGGGTGGGTGACAGCATCCTCGTCACTAACCGCAGCGAACCGCTGTATAACATCCGCAAAGTGGGCGACCAGTGGGTCTTAACGGGAAAAGCTACCGGAATCACCTACAATTTGCCGCTGGTACAGGGGTCAACCTGCCAGCAGAAACCGGATCAGCAGGCCAGCAGCTATTGTCACGAGTGCCACACCTATGATCGAGGAGTTGTACCGCCATGAACCGCCGCGATTTTCTGAAAATCCCGTTCGAGACGGAAGCGCCGCCACAGCCTATCGCTGTAAAAGAACTTGTGCCGATTGTGACGACAGCCGAGGCAGGTTATCCGCGCGAGTATGCCAAACCGTCGCTGGTGCTGGTGGAAAATGCGCGCGCCTGGTTAGGGCGTGACAGTCTGGGCTTCTACGCCGTAGATGCAGCCTGTCCACATCTGGGCGGAACCATACTGCCGGATGGCGATGGCTTCATCTGTCCCTGTCATGGCAGCACATTTGGAGCGACGGGCGCGGTAACCCACGCTCCGGCACGACGCGGCCTGCGCTATCTGATGGTTGACCTCGACACGGATGGCAGATTGATGATTCGGCGCGATCAAACAGTATCGCCGGATGACCGCTTCATTGCCTAAAGGACTGATGATGACTGATTTACACACCTTCCTCGACCAGACATCCGCACTGCATAATCATCTGTGCCCACGTCAGGTGATCGGGGTTCGCATGGGCATGTTAGCCGGGAAATTGTTGAAGCTGGAACTGCCCCAGTCAGATAAACGCCTGCTCTGTTTTCTGGAAACGGACGGCTGTTTTGCCGATGGCGTTTCTGTGGCAACCGGATGCTGGCTCGGTCATCGCACTATGCGCTTGTTCGATTACGGCAAGGTGGCAGCGACGTTCGTGGATTCGGAAACAGGCGCAGCTTTTCGTATCGCGCCGCATCCGGCTTCACGGGCACATGCCGCACAACGTTTTCCAGACGCAAAAAGCCATTGGCACGCCCAACTGGAAGCCTATCAAATTATGCCGGATGAGGACTTGTTCCACGTCGAAGCCGTTCATCTGAATCTGTCGTTGGAAGCGCTGATTAGCAGACCGGGGGTGCGCGTGAACTGCGCCCACTGCGGCGAAGAAATCCTCAATGAACGCGAAGTGAAGGTTGGCTCAGAAATCCTGTGCCGTTCCTGCGCGGATGGTGGTTATTATCAGGCCATCGAGTCTGATAGGGCAGCACTCGATCATGGTTAGCTGCACGTATCGGAAAACTCCACTTTAGTGCAGTTTATTTTGACAGTGGATCTTGTTTTGAAACCCTGTGAACCAGATAAGAAAGCCAGCTCTCCAAACGTGTTGACCCATCGCCGGACAGGAGGTTTATATTATCTAAAGTTAGTGCAACTTCAACCTCATTAAAATCAAATGCGTCCCCGAATCGCTTAATCGACCACCACCGATCAAATGAACGAACTGTAAATGGTGACGAACCGAGCAAAGATTCCAGCAACGCCGTGAAATCAGAAGCAGGGTTGCCATCAATAAATCTTTGTTTCAAATCGATTAGGAAAAGGAGCTTGACTTGTTCAATGTGATCAGTGGAATTGTGGACTCCATCAGCTTCTGCTTTTGTCCAGAGTATCGATTCGCCAAGGAGCGCCTTTGTATCATCAGAAGCGCTCTTTAATAATTTCAGCAGGTCGTGATTTGGCATTATGAGGAAATATGTACGTCTTATCATCGCTCGATGACCCCCATCTCCAGGTCATTTTAGTATATTCCTCATTAACACATCACGATATACTTGCCAATCTTCTGGATGCAGGTAGTTATTGAGATAATGTTGTTCAGGAGAAAATCATTCCGGTTTTGAGCGCTTTAGTCCGGTTTCGACATAATTGGTCAACTGGGAGACTGTCGCCGCGCCGGGATGCGTGGCGTAAACTTTTCCAGCAGCATCGATAAACAGACTGGTTGGATAACCCGTGATGCCAAACTGCTCCTGAATGATAGCGGAGTAGTCCAGCAGCACCGGAAAAGTCAGGCCGTAATCACTGACAAAGGCGCTCACCTGGTCGGAACGCTCGGCATCATTGATTGCCAGCACGGTAAAGCCCTGATCGCGGTACTGCTCGTAGACGGTTTGAATCCCCGGCATTTCCGCGCGGCATGGCGGACACCACGTCGCCCAGAAATTGAGCATGACCACCTTACCCCGGTAATCATCCAGTGTGACATATTCTCCGGTCACGGTTGTGGTTGAAAACGAATAAACCTGACGCGCATCCTGCGTCATCATCAGCATAAACACCACAAAAACGAGCGTCACCACCACAGCGCTGATTAACCATTTACGCTGGCTGGAATGCTCGTGCGTTTTCGAATCGTTGACGGACATAAGTGCTATCCTGTTTATGAGCAGAAGCCCGAAGGTTAACGCTTATAAATCGGGCTTCTGTAGGATTGAAAAGGCTAATGGTTGACAGCCTGTGCGCTCTCAAAGGGTTTGACTTCGACAGATGATTCCTTGTAGGCCACTGTTTCTTCATA
The DNA here is from genome assembly GCA_044226645.1 of Aggregatilineales bacterium. GTDB lineage: Bacteria > Chloroflexota > Anaerolineae > Aggregatilineales > Phototrophicaceae > CFX2. The sequence goes on along the minus strand of JBGAGR010000232.1, from coordinate 2,061 downwards.
AACCGGGAAGTAACGGGCTACCAGAGTATAAATCACAGCTACACCTGCCACAACACCGACCACAATGGCGACCTCCATCCAATTAGGCGTGTAGAACTGTCCTGCAACCGGCTTCATAGCGAACCAGGTCACGTCAAAGCGGTTGAGAACCGTTCCACCCATGATGAGCAGCGCGCCGAACAGCGAGGCCATACGACTCAAGCGTATCTGCTTGAAAGCAAACAGGATAATCGGAATGACCGCGCCGACGATGATTTCTGTCCAGAACAGGACGGTGTAGATGCCGCCCTCGAACAGCAAGTCCTGTTCGCCCACAATCAGCAGTTCGCCGAATTTCAGCACCAGATAGAAGCCCAGTATCCAGGGGAGAAACCAGCCCAGTTTGGCAATGGTTTTAGTCCTGAGGCTGCGCCCAAACAACCAGTAGCTGACACTCGCCCCGCCGATCACCAGTGCGATGCCGGAAGCCAGCGAACTCACCAGAAAGAAAACCGGCAGCAGCATGGAAGACCACAGCGGATGCAAACGCGGCGACATGATGACGAACATCGTCCCCAGTGAAGCCTGATGCATGGTGGACAAGGTTGTCCCGACGATGACAATTGGTACGGTGTACTTTTTGATGAGCGGCAGCAGCCATTTCCAGCGCGAATTTTGCAGCAGCACCGGACTGAGTTCGTAGACCAGCACCAGCGTATACGAGGCGATACACCAGCTTACGATAATCAGCCCTGAACTGGCATTCGGGTGCAGGAATACATTGTAAAAGCGATCCCATCGCCCCAGATCGAACAACAGGATGACCAGTACAGCGAATTCGCCCAGCAGACCCGCCAGTATGGTTGGACGTGTAGCCGCGTGCAGGTCTTCGAATTGGAAAACATACACCAGCGCCGCCAGTGTGAATGTGCCCCCTGCCAGAGCAACCGTTGTCAGATCAAAACTGATCCAGATGCCCCAGGGAAAGGCTTTGCTCAGGTTGGTGGTTGCGCCCAACCCCGCGTACATGCGGAAAACCCCTACCGCTAGTCCAAAGACGGCGATGAGCGCCAGTAGATAGACGGATTTCGGCAGGGTGCGCAGTTCATGCAGTAATTTTTGCAGCATGGTTATTTCTCTTCTTCCGCAGACACAGCCGTTCGAGCCTGTTCTGCTTCAAGTCGTTCCTGGGCGGCTTCTTCTTTCAGATGCTTGATCGTCAGGTAAATGCCGGACAATCCAATCAGTGTTGCTCCGGCAACCATTGGCGTACCCTCTGTTATCAGGCGGTTAGAGAAGGCTGGCGAGGTCGTACCTGCATCGGGGAAGCCCAGTTCTTCGAACGGGACAGGCGAGATATACAGCGTCGATGTGCCGCCGTTTTCAGTTTCGCCATACACATGATTGATATACTTGCCGGGATGATCGTTGATGCGCTGGTGTGCCTCCGCCAGCATATCCTCGTATTTCCCAAACTTGATGGCTCCGGTGGGACAGGTCGCCGCGCAGGCAGGCTGCTGCCCTTCCGCCAAACGTGAAACGCACATATTGCATTTCACCACCAGCGGGAACTGTTGATTCCATTCGTAGTTCGGCACTTCAAAGGGGCAGGCGTACATACAGTAACGGCAGCCGATGCAGAGATCGCTGTCATAGGTGACGATGCCATCTTCGTTACGTTGAAGCGCACTCACCGTACAGGCCGAAACGCACGAGGGGTCTTTGCAGTGCATACAGTGATAAGGTGCAGTGTAACGCTTCAGGTCAGGATACTCGCCCGTCACGCCTGTTTCTTTTATCCAGATGCGGGTGCTGTCCATCGGCACTTCATTCTCCACACTGCACGCCACCATACACGAACGGCAGTCGATACAGTGCGAAACATCAATCAGGAACCCGTAACGTGGGGATTTTGTCTGTTGAGGCATGATGTTAGACCTTTCTCACAGTTACGAATGTCTGACTGAGCGCCTGACTGCCGCTGACCGGATCGGTATAGGTCACATGGACAACCGAACTGCTGGCACCACGCCCGAAAGCCGTCGTCAGCCCTTTGGAGAGATGACCGTAGCCGGGTGTCAT
>JBGAGR010000231.1:0-12888 GCA_044226645.1 Aggregatilineales bacterium | reverse complement strand
ATGAGCGAATCGGCTCCGGCGAGGGCGATTTGTTCAATGGTTTTGACGGCTTCTTGCAGTTCATGGTCAAAAATCAACGTGTTAAAAGTGACATAGCCTTTCACGCCGCGAGAGTGCAGGGTTCGCATGACATCTGGTAATTCAGTCAGCGTGAAACCAACTTTGGCGCGGGCGGTAAAGTGTTTGAGTCCGAAGTAGACCGCATCGGCTCCGGCCTCAATAGCGGCGTTGAGCTGCGGCCAGTACCCGGCAGGACTCATAATTTCAGGTTTAATGTGCATAGACCAACTATCGTGGAATCACTAATGGATGAATTGCCCTAATCTAAGGCGGAACCCCACCCCTAGCCCCTCCCCACTCGCAGGCTCCTGGAGAGGGGAACTAAAGGCATTTTTATCTGTATTTAAAAGTTAAAACGCTCCATCGTGTCCCTACAAAGCGGCGTTCATTTGGCGTGGGATTTGAAATAACCGCTGACAAAACGGTACATTTCCAATGTATTTTTGGGCTGCACCCTACCCTCTTCCAATTTACGCGAGAGGCCGCCCTCTTCCAAGGCTTTGGCAGTACCATTAACCGCAATGTGAGCAGTCAATTCCGCGACGCGCTGAAAATCGACTGCCAGGTCACGCACGATTTCGCGCTGCTGGGCAAGAGAAATATCACCCCACAGACTATCCATCTCGCCGCGCACCGCTTCTACACTGAGGGTCATTTTCTTGTCCGGCGGGAAGGCACGGATGGCACTCCGCAGCAGTTCATTGACGATTTTTACATCATCCCGCATGGTTGAGGCGGCACGTTCGCCTAAAGGATGGGCTGTCCCTTTAGTCTCCAACTTCAGTGGATAGCGGCGACCTTTGGTGAGATAACCGCCCATAATCCAGAAGACATCCAGAATACTGGCAGGCGAATTTTTATTTTGCAGCAGACCATCAATGTGTTTTTCGGGATCACGTCCACGATTGGACTGCCATTGGTCGCCCAGAACTAATATGGCGCGACCCATTGCAACCACATCCGCGGCAATAGCGCGGCGTTCGTCGTTGGTCAGGCTACCGCCCATACTATCGAGATTGTTCAGCAGCGCCCCGTTGGTGGGAATACTGTTCTTATCTTCATAGGCCAATGCCGTATCGTAGAGAAATTCAGCGGCAACATGCAGAAAATCGGCATATTCCACCAATTCCACACTATCCATCATACGCTTGAGGGCGTAGGTAGCTTCGAGCGCCTGCTGAATGTTCACACCGAACTCACGTCCAAAAGCGGTGATGGCAGCACGTGCGTCTTCGTCCCGCGCGAGGCGGACAAAGCGGCGCAGCAGTTCGAGCGCTGCCATATGGACACGATTATCCCAATCCATCATTTTGTACATGCGCCCGATGAGGTTCACGCCCTTCGAGCCTTCGCGCACGGCAACTCCCGGCAGCAATCCGGCTACCCGAATGGTGTTCTGTACGTCCTTGCGCTTGATGTGGAAACGAAGCAGCGCGATCATGGCATTAGGCGGAATAACTTCCAGAATCGCGGGGAAATCAAAAAGCAACTGTGTGGTTTGTTCCGAAACCGGGTCGAGGGCGGATGACCATTCATGACCTTCCAACGCACCGATATAGGCCATCGCCAGCGGAAGGGAGCGTATACCCCCCTCATTAATGGTCTGAAGTGCGATGGGTACGTTATCGGTAGAAATAGCGGTTTCGGCAAACAAGCGCCGCACCATCGCCACATATTCATTCTGGGCATCGCCGGGATAGAGCAACCGCGCCTGATGCAGCATTTCGCTCGCCAGTTCGGTATAGGCTCCACAGGCCAGCAGAATTTGCAGGACATAGGTTGGGCCGGGCGGTTCCAACTGCTTCAGCACTTCATCAGTGGACATATTTTTGGCGATCCAGGCCAGGGTCTGGCTGTACTGAATGCCCCACTGTGATTGAAGCAAGCCGACAATGGCAGAGAGCGCTGTTGTATCCAGAATATCCGGGCGATGGGCACGCACTGCCGCTTCCGCCATGCGAATTAGAATAAGATCGTGCCATTCCGGGCCGAAAGATGAAGCGGCGCTATTGAGAATACCGGACGGCGACAAACCAGCATCATCGCCCGTGATATAGGGCACAAGGCGGGTAAAACCCGGTGGAAGCTGGGTTGAGAATTTCTGCGAACGGAGCATCCGCGTCAGCACATCGCTTTCGAGATAATTCACTGCCAGCAGAAAAACGGTGATATTCAAATCCTGATCGAGTATGGTCAGGGGGATTGCCATTTCGATCAATTTGGGCACAACACGGCTGATTTCCAACCCTGCTTCCGCGTGATGGATGCTGTCGATGAAAGCATGAATACCCTTCAAGTCACGTGCTTTCACCATTTCATCCATATGACCTAAGGCTGCGCGGTGGGTCAGCTCGACCCATTTCAAGCCTGTGGGGCCAAGGGGATTGGACATCCAACGCGCCAGAGCATCGTAGACAATGCCGGCTTTCCCCTCCTGAATCGCTTCGCCAAACTGCTTTTGAATGGCTATCTCCAAATCGGGCTGCTGACGGAGCATAACCGCAATCGGCTCGGCATGGCTCATATCGCCCAGCGCAAGCGCAAAAGCGAGCAGATGGCGGGTGTAGGCAATCTTGAGATCATCGGTTAAGGTCGGGTCTTCCGCCAGCACTTTAGAAACATCAGCGGTTTCAATGGGCTGGTTATTGAGCAGCGCGTTATCTACTTTGAGGCGATAAGCAGCATAACCGAGTGCATCCGCCAGACCTTCGCCACGTTTGATGCGCCAATTGGCTACGGCTGTTAAAGCGCGGGTCTGCTTGGTGACGAGTTCGGCATCCAAACGAAGCTGGCTGACTATAAAGCGGCTGTATTCGTCTTCAATGTCCTTGCCGCCAACCTTACCGCGCGTCCAACTATAAACCAGTGTTTCACGCGATAATTTTTCGCCAGCGTAGAAGCGAATCTGGGTATCGGTCTGGGTCGATTCAAGTGTATGGGTAGCAAATGTCACGCCAAAACGCGCCGATGGTGGCAGCAGCGCCAACATCCCCTGCAAAAACTGAACGCGCGGTTCCAGTTCCGACGGCGCGTGCTGGATAATCAGCGGAACACCCTGCACGACTGCCGCCAGCATGGACTCAATCAGGTCAATCTGGTTGTGGGTGTAATTCATTAATTCGAGAATGTCTTCAATCTGCTGTTCAGACGAAACGGGTTCCGTATGCGCCAATGAAAGCGGCTCAAGTTTGCCACCTGCTTTGGCGAAAGCGGGCATCTCCTTCTCGACCAAAGCCGAAAGCGCCTTGAGGTTACCACCGACATGGCGCAGCACTTCCAGAGGGGCAATGATGTAGTGCAGCGTGGTATGTCCGGCAGTATTGGCCTGTGATTGTACCAGCGCAAATTGCAGTGCTTTTTTGCCACGCACCAATGCCCATGACGCAGTTGGCGAACCCACCAGCGGTGGAAGTAACGCCTGCGTAACGGCTTCGGCAATTTGCTCCGGCTGAACGCCGGGAGAGGCCGCCAGCAATTGCAATTCGCCCGGCTTTTGACCGGTCAATTGACCGTAATAAAAGTGTTCTAAGGCGTAATTAACAGACGACACGAGTGGCTATCTTTCTGTGCTGATCTATGTCCGTAACGTATTTCCAAGAATAATATAAACCATCGCAGCGTTCCATACCAGCGTACTTAGGTGGAATCCCCACAGCTATGGGGGTCTTTAAGGGAGGGACGAGCAAACCCGTCCCTGAAAACAGTCTTTACCAATCAAACGGGGGAAATTAGTCCGGGCGGGTGGGTGATGGGTAATTAATGATTTTGTCCCATTCATCCGCGGCTGAACGGGCGACAAAAGCTACAACTGGCTCTGTATCGCTCATGTTATAAACTTCGTGAGGAACACCGGGCTTGATGTAGATAAAATCGCCAGCTTCATTCTCAATGGTGTATTTCAAGTCGGGACCGAAAGCGTGCTTCACATGCCCCTGCACAATGAACAACATGACTTCAAAACCGTCGTGAATGTGAGCGTAAGCCGTCGCGCCCGGAGGAACCGTCGCCACATTGATGGAAAGCCCGGTAGAGCCGACATTTTTGCCAGATAAGCCCTGCTTGTACTGGATGCCGTTCCAGCCACGCTTAAAGCCACCGCCGCGAATGACAGTGATGCCTTCGTGCTCCTCGACATTCATCGTCAGGTCATCATATTCTGATGTACGTTTTAATTCCCCAGCCATGAAATACCTCCAGTTAGCCGAATGACTGAATTGACCCAAAGAGTATAACTTGTGGGTCAAGCAGACGCTATGTCTAACCAGACAAGCAGAATGTTACAGGTTATCAGCGGGTGCAACCAAAGGTTTAGTTACCTCTTGCATACGTTTTTCAACTGCCCCAATCAGTTCTTCGGGGTCTGATTTCCAAGCCGCCTCACGTTCGGCTGAATAACCAAATACTGCCCAGGGAACCCGTTCGGCAAGCGCCTGCAATATCTCGCTCACTGTCTCTTCATAATCAGTGATGGTTAGACCAACCTTCTGTTTATCCCAAATGATTAATGCCCACTTATCGCCCATACGCCGACCACCGTGTGTTCGATAATGCAAAACGTGCTTGTATACCCAGACGATTTCATCTAACCGAACCAAACTCAGGGTACCCAAACCGGGATAAATCAGCCAGTTCGCCGTAATGCCAATAGCACCTATGCGATCACGATGGTCAAGCAATTCAGCATCAACCTCATCGGCTATCGTTTCAGGTTCACCAAAACGACTTAACTCGATTGTAATAGGATTGTCGGGCGGAAAATGCCTGACGGCATTCAAAGTTTCAGGCATATTCCACAAGAGTGCTGTGCAAATTACCAGCGCGACTCCAATTACCAGAACACTGTTAATTTTCAACTGAGGTGCGTTGCTGACCAAAAGAACAGCTATCAATATGGTTGTTACCGTACCAGCACCAAAAAACCACAACCTGTTTCGATACGACTGCTCGATACTGCTGCGGATAAAGCCCTTCTTCATGGTTTATCTTTTCTGAGCAACACTGCCCTTAACGTGGAGCAACCGCTTCCCGCCGTTTCTGATCCACATGAGCAATGAAGCCAGCCCGGTTGGAGTTCCACATCTTCTGAATTTCCGCACTGTAGCCGGGAACTGTGCCCGGAGCGCGGCGTAAAATCTCGTTAATGGTGTTATCCACAACATTTTCTTTCCCATTGATGGTGATGATTGCGCCGTAACGGTCATAAATAAGGGCGGAATAGGTTTTTCCAGTGGGGATGCCGTTGGTGCGATGCTGGGTAATGCGCTTGTACGCCCAGACCACATCGTTAAAGCGCGTGGCATTCAACGTAGAGGACATTTCCTGAAGCATCCAGGTCTTGGTGAAACGCAGGCCACCCACTTTCACAGGTTCACCCACTAATTCCATCTCAATCTGCTGGGCGACATTTTGCGGATCACCAAAGCGACCCAGCTTCTTCATGATGGGATGCTTGAGGGGATCACCACGCCGCGTGAGCCAGCGGGAAAGGCCGATTACGGTCAAAATCAACACGATGGCTGCGATACCTAACCCGATAAAGCCGGGAATACGATAATTTTCGGTATTGAGCATGAACGGCAAAAAAGTGCCCTTTAGTCTAGGCTGCCTCTTTTCGATTTTATTGACGACCTCGGTACGAACATCTCCAGGCATATCCACCAGACCACCCGTGACGGTATCGCCTTCTAACATCCTGTCTGTTTTAACCAGCAGCAATTTATCCCCAAGAATGAGTTCCTGATAGTAGGATTCGACGGTTTCCTTGCCACTGCTGCTGGTACTGACATATTGATAACCCGTGTCGAACAAGTCATCATCGCCAGTGATGGTGATAAACTGCTGGCGCAAATCACCCAGGCTGTTGGCCTTCAGGACTGTATCAGGAGAAACAGTGAACGGGCCAGCGAAAAAGTTATACAAGTAAGTGGAGCCTACTGCCGCCGCAATCACCAAGGCAGCAACGCCGACAAGGCTCCAGATCAATAGAGTGCGATTTGAACGACTGATAAAGCCATTGACATATTCCGGTGTCATTGAAGTCCCCTATTCGTCTTAACAAGCCTTACGAACTTGATCTTCCCATCTAAATGTATTTATACGGATTTTTTGTCCGCTGGGAAATAAGACCTTTAGGGTAATGCAACGAGATTAGTCAGGTTTTCCCCAACCGCCTCCGCCGGGTGTTTCAATAACAACCCGATCACCGGACTGTACCGCTCCGGTATATTTCCCACCGACTACTTTTTCCGCGACGATATTATTCCCGGCAGCTCCCGGCGCTCCACCATCAACCCCATACGGCTCAATCAGGCGGCGTTCGCTGTTGAGCGTGACGGTGGCAGGCGACAAAAATTCATAGACACGACGGATACCATCGCCGCCATGATGCAGCCCTGTTCCACCAGAACCTTCACGCAGGCTGTATTCCAGCACGCGAACAGGCAGGGAGTATTCCAGCGCTTCGACAGGAGTATTGCGGGTGTTGGTCATGTGGGTGTGTCGTCCGCTGATACCATCACCCAACGGGCCAGCACCATGTCCCCCGGCTATCGTCTCGTAATAGACGAAAGCACGTCCGTTTAGGTTCCCGCCGAAAGTGAAATTATTCATCGTTCCCTGACTGGCAGCAGGGATGCGTCGGGGGATGGCCTGCGAAAGTGCGCCGAGGACAGCATCGACAATACGCTGTCCGGTTTCAGTATTGCCGACAGCAACCGCAGCAGGAAAATCGGGATTCAGTAGGCTGTGCGGCTCGGTGATAACCTGTACGGGGGCAAAACAGCCGTGATTGACGGGTACATCATCCTGCGCCAGAAGGCGGACGCAGTACCATGTGGCGGAGCGGACAATGGCTTCGACAGCGTTGACATTCCCGGCGACCTGCGGGGCGCTGCCAGTGAAATCGACAGTCATGGAAGCCCTCACCCCCTGCCCCTCTCCCTCAGGTAGAGGGGAGTGGTCAACAGTAATTTTCACGCGGATGGGGATGCGGAATTCGCGCTGACCGTCGCCTTCGAGGGCATCTTCGAATTGATAGACACCTTCGGGGATAGAAGCAATCACCGATTCGGTCATGCGGCGCGAATACTCGAGGAGTGCGGCGGCGTGTTCGATCATACGCGACTCACCATGTGTAGCGACCATTGCCAGCAAGCGTTTTTCGCCAACACGCTGGGCGGCTAACTGCGCTTCGAGATCACCGAGGCGTTCCTGTGGAGCGCGGCTGTTGGCGGTGATGAGGGTCAATACACCTTCGTTGCGTTTGCCGCCTTCGATGAGCTTGATGGGCGGAATAATCACGCCTTCCTGATACAGCTCAGTGCTGAGGGGCAGTGAACCGGGCGACATGCCGCCGACATCGGCATGATGGGCGCGGCTGGCGACGAAAAAGCGAATCTCATCCCCGACGAAAACAGGCGAAACCATCGTAATGTCGGGGAGATGTGTACCGCCATGATAGGGGTCATTGAGAATAATCACATCGCCGGGATTGAGATGCTCAAATTCGCGCAGGGCATATTCGACAGAGGCAGGCATACTGCCGAGATGCACCGGGATGTGGGCGGCCTGCGCCACCATGCGTGCCTGAGCATCGAACATGGCACAGCTAAAATCGAGCCGTTCGCGGATATTGGGGCTGAAGCTGGCGCGTTGCAGCGTCACGCCCATTTCTTCGGCGACGGATGCGAATAGATTCTTAAAAACTTCGAGGGAAATAGGGTCTACGGGCATTTAAGATGACTCCGGTGTAGTGGGTTGAGGCCGCCAATTTTCATTACCGTCCCAAAAAGTATTGTCAGTTAAGCGGATTAGTTCATCTGTAACGACATTATGGACATAAATTTCCCAATTGCCCGCCTCATCTACGGATTGCAACTCCCAGTCACCTTGTTGTAACTGAGTATTAACAGTCTTTTGCCCATCTGCATCAAGAGCATAACTGTACGCGAGATTATCGTGCTGTTCGAAGGTAAATATCGGAATACAGGGGGGATTATCGCAATGCCCCGTTGGCGCAATCATGCTTACGGTATAGATATTGTCGTATCTAGTATCGCCAGCTTGGTAATTAAAGTCGATCAAGTGCTGAGAGTCAGTTTGATATTCGATTGTACTTGGATAATCTCCGTCATTAAAAATCACAGTCTCGAATTTGCCATCTGTACTTACAACACCAAAACTCCAGAATCGGTCAGAAGAATATTTACTGGGAAACCCAATCCATTCGCCATCTGCTGACCAAACTGGCGAAAACGCATCATTTTGAGATCGCTGCTCGATAATATTCGTAGCAAAATCAATGATATAAACACGTCGCTCAAAGTTTTCATTGTTCGGCGCAACCGCGATTTTTGTGCCGTCTGGTGACCAGCTAAATGCGGGCCCTGTCGCACCGAAATCCTCCGGGTATATCGCCAGATTATCACTCAGCAGACGTTTTATTTCAGTCCCATCGGACTTCATCGTATAAAGCGAGAACACGCTGGGTTGTAAATCGCGGTCTGATAAAAAGGCAATCCATTCGCCATCTGGTGACCACAATGGCGATTCGTCGTCGGCAGGATTATTACTGAGATTAATTTGATTATTACCATCCGCGCTCATTGTATAGATTTCGTAGTTGCCATCACGGTCTGAAACAAAGACAATTTCGCCTGTTGGTTTATCATCCGCTGCGTACACAAAACCACCTGTAAGCAAAACAGGTAGCATGAACAGAGAAATAAGCACTCGAATCATATTCTAATTTTCTCTCATATGTATCTTTTAAGTTTCCTCTATGATAACACGCCACGTTATCTTTCCTGACGAAATCCGAACATCATTTTGAGTGCGACGGTAAAGCGGATAGAAGCCCATGTTGATTCATTTTTCAGGAGGATGTGATGAACGAGGACAGCAAATATTTACTCTCGGTGATTCAAAAGACGGTGCCGATTTATGCCGCGAATCCGAAAGTGAAAGCGTTCGCGGTGGTGGGGTCAGTGGCACGGGGACACAGTGACGCGCATTCGGACATTGATTCGACTATGTATTATGAGACGATGCCAACCGAGGAAGAAATCGTCGCAGCGCGAGAGCAAACTGGCGCAACGTTCGGTGACTGGTACTGGAAAGAACCGGAGGAAGCAGGATTCGGGGAATATTATTTTCTGGATGGTGTGAAAATCGACATTGGTCATGTCACGATTCCATTCCACGAAAACTTTTTGGCGGATGTATTGGAACGGCACGAGACCGATATTTATAAGCAGAAAGCATTGTCCGGCATGGTGGATGCACTGCCGATTTATGGGCATGAGTATGTCGAAAAATGGATTGCGATGGCGCGGCAGTATCCCGAACCGCTGGCGGAGAAAATGGTCAAGGAATATCTGCGCTTCACGCCATCCTGGATTCTCTCGAAGATGGTGGCTGAGCGCGATGACCTGTTATTCCTCTACGAGCTACTGGTGAACAATGAGAAAAATATCATGGGAGTCATGTTCGGGCTAAATCGGATGTATCACACGGCGGATTTCAAGCGGATGGAATGGCTGATCTCGAAAATGAAAATCGCGCCGGATAATCTAGCAAAGCGATTGAAAGCCGTTTTGCGAAACGAGCCGCAGGTAGCAGTCGAAGAATTAACGGCACTTGAGGCAGAAACACTGGCACTGGTCGAGGAGCATATGCCAGAATTTGATACGAGTACGGCACGGACGCGATTCAATCTGCCGTATATGGGTTGGACACGCTGAACTAGACTTTTGGGTAGTTTAGACGCAATGTGTGATACCCGCGCCACTTCAAGCGCGTAATACGTAGCAGTGCATTAGTCAAAAGGAGATCGAGAACAATGTACGGAATGCGTGGGTATCGTTATCGTGGTTATGGCTGGCACAGGCCACACCCTTTCATGGGATTCTTCCTTATTTTCCCGGTACTGATGGTGCTGTTCTTCGGCTTTGTGATGCTGAAGTTCCTGTGGCCGCTGCTGCTGATTGGCATCGGCATCGCGCTATTCAGGCGCTCTCGCAGGGGTGATTGGGGGCCGAGAGGCGAGTGGGGTCACGGACAATGGGGACAGGATTGGCACGAAAAGTTCAAGCATGAATGGGACGACAAGCCTAAACATGACGACGTTGACCGCCGCTATACCCGCACAGCAGACGGGGACTGGGTTGAAATCGTCTGATTCGGTTAACAGATTTCCCCTCCACAGGCGGCTGCCTCCTGCCAATTCACAGCCTGAATGGAGGGTATGGGGGTAAATGAGCAAAAGATGCTTTTACCCCCTACTATTCATTGGTTTTTAGTGATTGGTTGTTGGTAAATCAGAAAAACCACAAATAGCCTGATCTAAGACGGACACGATATATCGTGTCCCTACAAAAACGGCGCATTTTATTCGTTTTATCCATGAGATCAACTTAAGGCGATATAACGGCTGCCGTTATAGACGATGGCCGCCCATTGATTCACGCCAATGTTCGCCCAGGCATCGTGACCATCAACATCCACAACTGGGATAGTCTGCCCCAGATTCAAACCGCCAACGATTGGCGCAGTCGCATTGGGGGCAAGACGGACATTAAGACGATTGGCAGTCACACGCGCTTGAAGGGGTGCATTGCCCGAACGGGGCAACACCTCCATGAAGGATTGCCCGGTATAGGTGAAAGCCGCCCATTTGCCTGTGCCAAAACTCACCCAGATTTCCGAGCCGCCCAAATTGGTGATGGTGAGCGTATCGTTTTTACGGCGCTGACCAACCACCGGAAATTGAGTCCCTGCCCCACTGCGGACATTCAGGCTGTCGGCGATAACCCGTGTGCCAGTCCCGGTTGAAGGGGTTTGAGAAGGCGGTGTTTGCGTGGGTGGCGTTGTCGTACTGCCGGAATAACGAGCCAGCTCATCGGCTGTGCCATTAAACCAATTCAGATCGACATTACCAGCAATACCAGGAACCTGACCGCTCTCGGAATACTGCCAGAAACGCCATTGATTCCAGCCTGTAGGGATGGCAGGATTGGTTGTGGTGGGATTATTGACGTAATGGGCGACCCAGACATCATGCTGTGACCAATCTGCTGCCGGAATCAACTGGCTATTCCAGAAGGAGGCACGTGTGTACAAAATGGCCTTGCGTCCATCATGGGTCTCGATACGTTTGAGGCAATCGCGTACCACGTTGGTCATGGTTTCTTTGGGTAGACCTGTGCTGTTCTTCTCGACATCCAGACAAAGCGGGAAATCCGGCTTGCGACTGCCGAGGATGCTGAACCAGAAATCCATCTGTGCCTGAGCGCCCTGTTCTGGCAACAGGAAATGATACGAGGACACTTTCAACCCCGCAGCACGCGCCCCATCCCAATGGGTTTCGAAACGGCGGTCTTTGACGGTGCTGCCATAGCTGGCGCGAATGACCGCGAAGCGATAGCCAGCGGCGGCGACCTGCTTCCAGTCAATACGATCCTGATGATGGGAGACATCAATTCCCGGTGTTCCAGTGGTCATGAAATGCTCCTTAAGAATGAGATTTCTATATGTTTCTAAGTATAGATCGAAACGGGGGATGATGCCTCATGTTTTCCGCGCGGTGAGAATCTGCTCCAAACTGATACCATGCCGACGGGCGATTTCACGGGCATAGCTGCGCCCTAACGGTTGACCGCGCGTGATGGTATAGGTCGGAACGGTTTCGCCTGCTTCATTCACTTCGATCCCGGCGACAAGGCTGAATAAGCGGCAGTCACCCTCAACCGAGGCTTCAATATCTGTCAGGTGATCGGCTAATTCGATGAGGTGGGTGGCGAAAATGGCGCGAACGCCGATTGCTCGAAGTGCGCCGAGAATATCATGTGCCAGATAAATGGCCTCACCTGACGAGGTGCTGGAAAAAGTTTCATTGAGCAAAACAAGGCTGTGGGAGGTGGCTTTTTGGAAAATACCCCGCAGGCGTTCGGCTTCTTCGGCAAGCCGTCCCTGTTGGCGTGTTTCCAATGCGGGGAAGTGTGTCAGAATGGTGTCTACCGGGCTGATACGCGCATTATCCGCCGGGAGGAATAAGCCCGCCTGCGCCATGACCTGTGCCAATCCGACGCTGCGCAAAAAGGTAGTTTTGCCGCCGCTGTTCGGCCCGGTCAATACAGCAATTCGCCCCTCCGCGCCGAAATCGACATCACTGGAAACTGGCTTTTGTGCATCACGCAAGACTAAAGCGGCATTCAGGAGATTGTCGATGTGTATGGTACGGTCATCCAGCGGGGCGATCTCCGGCTGGCAAAAATGGATGCCTCGAACCTGAAGCTGGTGGATCATCTGAGCGGCAGCCGCAAAAAAAGCCAGTTCATATTCGAGATGCCACAAGGCAGAGGTTCCGCCGCGTGCGTAATGGGTGAGCGCTTTGGCAACAGGCTGGGCGGTCTGAGTCATCAGACGGTCTAAGTCCTGAAACAGCGGCGCAAGTACCCGTTGATTAGGATTTTCCGGTGTGGAATGCAAAGACGCGATACCAATTTCGTCGCGTCCGTCTGTGCTAACCCCAATAACGCGCTCCAACCATGACAATGAGGCGTTAAATTTATGATCGTTAATCTCCAGGAGCACCGCTGAGATCGGGCGCAGTTCAAGATCGAGATTGATTCCAATGGTCAGACTGGCGATACGTTCCAGCGGCAGACGTAATTCAGGTAACTCAGCCCGCAGGGTTTGAAAATTAGGGTCGGTAATCAGCGTGGTCAAATGGTCACGCAGTTGGAGCAGTGCCGAGGATTCAAGAGCCGACTCGTGCAAAGCCGTATGTAAGGTTTGCACAATCTGGACATAGGATTCGAGTTCAGAGAG
>JBGAGR010000230.1:0-13555 GCA_044226645.1 Aggregatilineales bacterium | reverse complement strand
ACACTGTAGAGCAGTGTTTGTCCATCAGCCGACCAACGCGGCCAACTATAACTCTCATCTTCACTGGTAGCGCGTTTCAAGAGAGTTCCGTCCGGCGATACCAGGTAGATTTGAGGGTGATAATCCGAATAATCATGTACGGCACTGATCGCCAATTGCGAACCATCCGGCGACCATGTTCCGTCATACTCATTCTGAAATTCTTTGGTAAGCCGTTTCAGATTCTTGCCGTTGGTATCCATGAAGTAGAGATGTTCACTACCTTCACGGTTCGATACGAATAGAATTGTTTTCCCGTCTGGTGACCAATCCAGCGCCAAATCATCAATGGTATTGGTCGTTAGTCGTTGAGTATTTGCACCATCGACATCTACGCTATAGATTTCGCTGTTTCCATCCCGGTCAGATGTAAACACCAGACACTTGCCATCGGGCGACCAGCGCGGCGCAAGATTGTGACCACTGTTTGAGGTCAGGATTTGTTTCACACCACTTTCAAGATCGAAGACAACAACATCACTGGTCTGCTCTGATAGCTCAACGTAAGCCATCTTAGTCCCGTCCGGTGACCAATTGGCCGTTGTTTTAGGTATCTGATCATCGACTAATGGTTTGACAACACCATTTTCCAGAACGAACACATCGTTATAGCCATTTGGCGCACTAACGTAGGCAACACGACCAGCGAGGGCTGCACTTGGGGAAAGAGAAGCTTCAGGCTGGTAAGCCGAACCACTTACAACCTGTTCGACGGAAAGATCGAATGACCCACTTGTCCCTTGAACACCCGATACCCGAATGGTGTATTCACCAGCCTGATTCAGGGTTTGGATGATTTGAGCATCCTTGAAAGTCAGGTCAAGATTCTCACTGGCATGGTTATCATTTTCCGCCATAACCTGTGATTGGCTGTCCAGCAACTCAACATAGGGGTCGAGGTTTCCACCTGTGCCTCGGACAGTAAGGGTCACAATATCGCCCTGATTGGCAGTAAAAGTTTTATCGAAGTGTTCGTCAACAGCCAGCGTGCCCTGCAAACTACCGCCCAGCGTTTGTCCGGATGCGCGGTCTGAAGCTAATCCCCACAATTGTAAAGCGTTCTTCGCTGTCTGCATTATCAGGGTAGAGGCCGACAGGCCAAAGTGTACTGGAGCATCATCCAGGCCGGAATACAATTCACGTAAAAGCTGCCCTGTTTTGGCATCCCAGAAGGCTACCCGTTTATCCCTGCCAATAAAGTTGTCAGTTGAAGTAACAACCATACTTCCATCAGCGGTGTAGCCCAGCGTGCTGACATTGGATTGGTGATCCAAGAACAGACTACTGACAGCCATCTGGGAAATGTCCCATAGTTCAAAACCGAATTGATCCTTGTCTTCATCACCGCTGGCCGCAGCGAACATGTTTCCATCGGGGCTGATAGCCATAACATGCACCAGGTCAAGGATGTCCCTGCCTGGCTTGGCTGCATGGGCACGCTGGTTCACAAGAGCGCCGTAATCTCCAATTTTCACATTATAAGCATTCACCTGCCCTGACCCAACGACGATGAGCAGGTAACTGCCATCTTGCAGCGGAGCGGGGTCGAATGCGAATGTTCCGCTTGCAGTAATGGAAGCAAGTATTTGTCCAGTTGCGACATCAATCAGATCAACACCATATCCGCCTAAAGCTAAAAGCTTTCCGTCGCGGCTAAAGCGAGGTGGCGCAGAAGTTGATACGATATCGAATTGAGATCGCCGTTGTTCGGTTTTCAAGTCCCAAAGCTGCGTTCCTGTAGAGTCCTGAATTACCAGATAACGACTGTCAGGGCTAAATGTTAGCACTGAAGAATAGGCATCGCGTTTGTAGAGTGTGTGGGTGGTTTGGGTGGCAATATCAGTGATCCAAACACTGTTCGTCCAGTCCACCTGGCTGGATACATCCATTGCGAGTGTTCGACCATCCGGGCTTAACTCGAAGGTTGTAATTTCAGTGTTATCCGGTATATAAAAAGTGGTCATTGCTATGAGGTCGTTAACGGTTTCCTTCGTAATTTGATCGGATTGTGCTTGTGTTGCCACAGCGCCGCAGCAGAGTAGAATTATTATCATGAAAATTGCCATAAAGTGGCGCATATGAGTCTCCTTTGTATCTATCTAAATTGTAAGATCAAAGTCCAGTTGGTTGAGTTAACGGTAAGCAGCCTCAATAAACAGCAGATTGATGAGGCATTGACGACTTTCGAAGATGCATTGCAGGCGTAGAACATTACAAATTGTTACCTGATAATCAGGTGAAAACAGGTGAAAAGTTAGGTTCTGGTTTGAGAAAGTTGGAATTGGGTTAACGTATTTTCGGAAAGGGCAACCGATGATCCTGCGGAAAATTGACTGTGTAATGCTGCGGGTAGATGATCTGGAAAAAGCCGCGCAGTATTACAGTGATGCATTCGGTCTCAAACGGCTGTGGCAGGATGGGGATTCTGTCGGCATGGGGATGCCGGAAACGGATGCTGAAATCGTGCTGCATACGACGGACATCCCCAAAGACGTGAGTGTGCATTATCTGGTCGATAATGTGGTCACGGCTGTGGATGAACTGCGACAAAAAGGCTGCACGATTCGTGTCGAGCCGTTCGATATTGTGATCGGCAAATGCGCGGTACTGATAGACCCATTCGGCAATGTTCTGGCGATACTCGATATGACCAAAGGGGCGCGGACATGACGGTGAAAAATCCGGTTCCGGCGCGGTTGTTTGTCCTGCTGGCGAGGGAAGCACCTGTCGGGGTTATCCTGCGGCGAGGGCCATCTAAATGGGTACAGCTAATCAAATGGAATACAGAGTCTGATACCTTTGAAGCAGGACAATGGTTTAGGGGACGTGTTTTTGAATATTCTGGTGATCTTTCGCCAGATGGGCGGTTGTTTTTCTACATTGCCCATAAGCGGGATAATCAGCAGGATCGTCCAGATTATAGCGATGGATGGATGGCAGTAAGTAAGCCACCTTATTTCACAGCCCTTGCATTATGGCCGATTAAAGCACAACCGGATGGGCATTTCATAGATAATTCTACGTTGCAGCTCTATGGTCGTTCGAATCCACATCCTGACCATCTCCCATCCGAACTTAACGTTGTGAATGATAACCCCGATGGTTTTACCAGCTTTCCTTACCATGACGCATTCTTAGCCCATCATGGGTGGACTCCAACAGGATTGTTTTCCAACGATGGAAATAATGAACATCTATCCTGGGCTGGATATGACCGCGAAAAGATACGTTGGGTTAAAAACTTGCCTTCAAGTCATATCCGTGCTCAATGGCGTGGATTTAGAGTCAATATACCTGGTGGTGCGCTTAATCATTTCAACTACACTTTCGTGAGTAACAATCAGGATTTTGCTCTACAGGGCGCAAATTGGGCAGATTTCGACCAGCAGGGACGACTGGTATTAGCCAAAGATGGCAAGATTTTCTCCGCAGAGATTCAAAATAACGCACTTCAATTGACCGAACTGGCGGATTTTAATGCCAATCAGCACGAGCCTGTGGAAACGCCCGATTGGGCGAAAAAGTGGTAATCACTAGTGAGTAAGTCATTATCGTCGCCTGCTAGGTTGTTCGTTCTTCTGGCACGGGAAGCACCCGTCGGCGTAATCCTGCGGCGTGGGCCAACGGATTGGGTACAGTTGATTCACTGGGATACGAAAAGGGATATTTTTACGCCCGGTCAATGGTTTCATGGACGGGTGTATGTGGAAAAGTGCGATCTATCGCCGGATGGCTCACTGCTGATTTATTTCGCCAGCAAATACTCACGAGCCAGCATCCGGGAAGGCAAATCGGTCTGGACAGCCGTCAGTAAGCCTCCTTATTTCACCGCGTTGAAAATCTGGTTTCAGGACGGCACTTACGGTGGAGGCGGTCTATTTGAGGATGAAAATCAGGTCTGGTTAGGCGTTCCGGGGAAAGGGAAACCCGAAGTGCTGCGACCTGAACGACCTTCCAAGCCCATACGTACTATTTTCGCTGAAAGCACTCACGTCATACCCTACTATTTTAGACTTGAACGGGATAGTTGGGCTGTCACTGAGCGAACGGATACAAAGTGGGCGCTCCCGCAAAAGTGGCTCAAGCAGGTCGGCGATATGCGACTTGAGCAGGAATATGTCGGCTATTTCAATCGCTATGGCGGTACGGTCTTTCGCTACATCATCTACGATTCCAAGGATCAATCCTTCGTGCTGGATGCGAAGTGGGCGGATTTTGACCAGCGAGGCCGTCTCGTTCTGGCAAACGAGGGTAAAATATTCACAGTAGAAATTCAGGCGGGACAGGTTGTAATAAACGAACTCGCGGATTTCAATGGGCATCAGCCAGAATCGGTTGAAACGCCCGGTTGGGCACAGAAATGGTAAATCCAACATCCGCACTTCAAGAATGAGAACCACCGAAATATTGAGTCCAAAAGGATAGGTCATTTTGATGGAATTATCTTTCCCGAAGCAATACACGTTCAAACGAGCTGCACGATTATCCCAATTCCTAAGGGCGATTCTGGTGATTGTGATCGGCGTGGGCATTATTTACACGGCGATTCCTCGCATTTGCCGAGAACTCGCCCTGGGAAAAGATCATTCTGTATATCGGCGGGTTTATCGCGGTATCTGGCGTTATTGCGATAATCCTGCTCATTCTGGCGATCATTTTTCATAAAGAGCAGACGATAGAAGTCGATGAAAACGGTCTGACCTATTCACGCGCCGGGAAAAATAAGCAGTCGTTGAAGTGGGCTGATGTCAATTCATATGAAGTCGATGTAGGCGGGATTGTCGGGCTGGACTGGCTGATGACACCTACATCAACTACCCATAGTTCGAGTTCCAGCGCCGGAGATGAGGCGTTCGGCTGTATTTTCGGGCTGGTATTCGGCTTATATTTCATCCTGCTGGAATATTTTATCGGCGGGTCGGCGCAGACGGTTAAATTCAAGCTGAAAGCGAAACGCGGACTCAGTGTTCGCGGCTCCGGGTATGAGATGGACGAGCTGATTGAGAAAATTCTGCCTCATTTCCTGCCAGAAAAGCGTGTACAACCGGGTCAAAAAGCGCCCAAGTCCAAAAAGGTGGACACGCCGGAAGCCTGATTTCTGCGCTACAATAGCCGCAAATTTAGCTGTAGCTGGAAGAAAAACATGCCAACGATTAACCTTGTTACTGAACTACCCGGCCCGAAGAGCAAAGCATTGGTTGCACGGCGGGAAGCGGCTACTCCACGCGGGGCTGCCAAGCTGACCCCGGTTGCGATTGCGAAGGCGGAAGGCGCGGCTGTCACGGACGTAGACGGCAACACGCTGCTGGACTTCGCCGGGGGGATCGGTGTGCTGGCGGTAGGCCATAATCCGCCGAATGTGGTGGAAGCGCTGCAAAAGCAGGCCGCTGACCTGATTCACATGTGCGCCATTGTGGGAACATACCCCTCCTATGTGGAAGTGGCGGAACTACTGAATGAAGTCACGCCGGGGAACTTTCCGAAAAAGACCGTGCTGCTCAACAGCGGTGCGGAAGGACTGGAAACCTCGGTCAAAATTGCCCGCGCGGCGACGGGTCGCCCCGGAATCATCGTGTTCGAGGGGGCGTATCATGGGCGAACGAATCTGACGCTGGCGATGACCAGCAAGTACGGCCTGTTCAAGAAAGGATTCGGGCCGTTCGCGCCGGAAATTTACCGCCTGCCCTTCCCGAATATGTACCGCCGTCCCGCTGGAATGAGCGAAGAAGCGTATATCGACGACTGCATCTGGCGGCTGGAAAATGCGCTAGTCGCCCAGATTGATCCCAGCGCCGTCGCGGCGATTGTGGTCGAAACCGTGCAGGGCGAAGGCGGGTTTATTGTGCCGCCGAAACGATTCTTGCAGCGCATCCGCGAACTTTGCACACAGCACGGCATCGTGTACGTAGCGGATGAAGTACAGTGCGGCTTCGGGCGGACGGGCAAGTTGTTCGCCCTCGAGCATTTCGGCATTGAGCCGGATCTGATTGTGACCGCCAAGTCGATTGCTGCCGGGATGCCGCTGGCGGCTGTGACCGGGAAGGCCGAGATCATGGATGGCCCTCACGCGGGTGGTCTGGGCGGCACTTACAGCGGAAATCCGCTGGCCTGTGTCGCGGGAATTGAAGCGATCAAGATGATCCGCGAACCTGCCTTTTTGGAACGGGCGAACCAGATTGGCGACCAGATTCGCCAGCATTTGCTCGACCTTCAGGCGGAAATCGCGCTGGTGGGCGATGTGCGCGGTCTGGGGCCGATGATGCTGATGGAACTGGTGAAAGATCGCCAGACCAAATTACCTGCTCCCGACGAAACACTGCAACTGACGCAGGAGGCTTTCCAACGCGGGTTGATCGCGATCCGCGCGGGTTTGTACAGCAACTGCATCCGCTTCCTGCCGCCGCTGAATATGACGGATGAGCAGGTTGAGGAAGGCATGGGCGTGATCGGCGAGGCTTGGCTGCGGGTGGTGGAGAGCAAGAGAGTTGCCAGCTTCCAGTCGCCAGTTGCCAGATAGGTACAAGGCGTTAGGTGTAAGAAAAGTCTGAAGTAAAAAAGTTTAAAGTCTAAAGTGAAAAACGGCGTTGGGTGAAAATCCGGCGCTGTTTTGTTTCGGCCACAAATTGTGGCGCTCAGGTCAGTATTTTGTGGCCGTAATACCACAAACACGGGAAGATTTGTGGCGGCGGCTGTGGCTGTGGCGGTTGGAGCTTCATGTTCATCATCATCATCTTCACCTTCATCTTCATCGTTGGTCAAATCTCCGCGTGGGAGGTTCATATAGCTTCGAACGAGGATGAAGGAGGCTTCATTGTTGACAAAGCTTGCTTGCGACTTTGGTAAGCTTGGCGGCAAGCTTGTAGTCGGGTAGACAATCATCTTTTGCGGGAGAGAAAAGCTTGTTGCCGTTGACTTGGTTGGCATCTTAAAATTTCAGTGGTTGGCGGCAAGGTGCGTTTCCAAGATCGTTATACCACCCACCTAGTCTATCATAGAAAATACGTTCTGATGGTACGAATATTCAAACCATCCTCACCTCCGTCCCCTCACTGCGCAGCGAGCGGGAGAAAGGGCAGGATATGTGTTACGGCGTGGGGGTGGATGTGGGCGGGATGTAACCGGGCGCGAATTGGGGACAGGTCGGCGTGTTGTCGGGAATATTGAACATGGTTCGTTCCCCGGATGACTCATTAGACAGGTATTCAAAGTTGTTGGCGGTAAAATCCCGATTCATATTTCTACAAGCGTATGACACAAATGCACGGTAATCGGTATCCCACAGACGAGCTTTTTGGTCATCGCCTCCCGTTACAAAGAAACGGCTATCGGGTGTAAAAGCCACAGCGTTTGTAATTCCAACAGCACTAACAATTTCACGCCGCACCTCACCCACTGCAACATCCCACAGTCGAACTGTATGGTCGTCACTGCTTGTTAAGAGGTAACGACCATCAGGGCTAAATATAATATTACTGATAATAGCATATTGCCCAGTGAGTTGCCGTACCATTTTTCCAGTGCCGGCATCCCAGAGCATTATGACCCCATCAAGACCTCCGGTTGCCACATATTTTCCGTCGGGACTTATAGCAATTGAAACAGGCCAACTTGCAGGAAAGTTCTGAATAAGCATACCTGTATCTATATCGATCAGCAGATTTCCTACCAAGCCAGCAGCAATAATACTGTGACCATCTGGACTGAAGCCCACATCAGTAACTACTCCTATAAAATTAGAAAATGTGCGAATTTCCTTTCCTGTCTGTGCATCCCAGAGCAGCAGTTGATCTCCCCCTGTAAGAATGTAGCGACCATCTGGACTATAGGCAACAGGGTGATTGACTGGCCCTGCACTTTCGGGAAGGAATAGAATTTCTTTTTCCTTTTGAGTATCCCAGACCGACGCACCCTGTGGGTGTCCCATGACAATATATCGACCATCCGGGCTGTAGGCAAGGTCTGCAACTTCTCCATAATTACTATTCAATATCACGGTTTCATTGCCCGTCTGTATATCCCAGAGTCGAGCGGTATTATCACGACCACCTGTCGCAAGATACAATCCGTTCGGACTAACCGCTATGGCTAATATGAGCTTCGTATGCCCCACAAACTCGCGTTTGTCCGATAAATAAAATTTGTTAAGGGATGCCTGAAGTGCAACATCGGCTTCCGAAGTATAAGCTGTATTGAGCGCGCGGATGCCCAGCAAAGCAGCGCCCGCTGGATTAGGAGTAGCATTTGCCAAAACATCATTCGCCAGTAAAGCAAGGCGTAAGGACTCAATATGATCCTTACCATCCTGCACTTGGGTGGCAACAAGGGCAGCCTGAGTATCAACGGCAGAGAGGGTGGAATTGCCATTAAAGACCTGCGTTTTGGCGACATTCACGCCTGCAACGGCAGTCTGCTGGGCTATCACTGCTTCGCCCTGGGCAACTGTCGCTGTGATAACTTGTACGGCGGAGGTTGATTGGGCAGAGACGGCCTGCCCTTGCGCATTGGTGGCGGTCGCAGCCTGAGCAATGGATGTATCACGAGCTAGGACAGACTGTGCCTGGGCGGTAGAAGCAGACTGTGCCTGACCTTCGAAAATTCTCGCCTGATTGTAGACGAGCAAACTTGCAAGCCCAGCAATTAGCAAAAGAATACTCAACAGAACTGCATACAAACGATTTCGGTGGATGCTCCGTTCACGTTGGGCATCACGGCGAGTATCTTCGTCTTCGGCTTGGCGACTGGTGGCGATGTAATTGCGCTGGTCGTCGGTGGCGCGGGGTTCGTCGGCAGCGATATCGGTCTCGGCAAGCCATCCTTCATAGGCTGCGAGTTCATCGCCACGCAGAAGGGCGCTAGGGGAACGTCCACGCGCTTCCCAATCGCGGATGCGCAAAATCAGGCGGGTGTGTAGCTGAACACGCTGCGGATCCGCATTGACTGTCCGCAAAAGCGCATCAACAGCATCATCGAATTTATTTTTAAGTATGCCGGGATAGTCGATGTATTGTATGGCTTTGAGCGCTTCCCAATTCTCTCGTGCCATCGCCTCGTGTGGACGCATCTCGACGTGGGTGTACCAGCCACCTATCAGCGCAGCTTCATCTACCGGACGATAGATGAAAGAGATAATGCGTTTGTTGTGCTTACGGGCGTGTTCGATTTCGCGGTGACAATAGACCGAGTTGAGGGCATCCGGGCTGACGATGAGGACAAAATTGTCCGCGCCTTCGATCCCTGCGCAAATTTCTTCCCACCATTTGGTCGAATAATCGATGCCCTGCCAATCGACCCAGGCTTCCCGTCCGCGCGCTTTGAGGTCATCGAAGAGGCGGCGGACGAAATCGGTGTCTTTGCGGGAGTAGGAGATAAAAACATCGGTCATGGCGTGATGTTCCTATTGGTGGATAAGGTTGATTGTAGCGGAGGGATGGGAAAGGGACAAATGAAAGCAGCGCTGGGGGGAGACAGCGCTGCTTTCATACTAATTTTCCTGAGGCTTTCGCCCCAGGGTGTCCCTACCGTGTAGGGGGCACGGTGGGATAACGGCGAAGCGTATCGTCCTCCAGATCACGATCCTCATCGCCGGGGAAGAATTCACGTTCTTTATCGTACTGCTCAGGCGTATAAGGTTCCGCATCGGGATCAAATTCCTTCCAGCCTTTTTCACGCCATACAGCAACACGATGATCCAGATCCACCGGATTATGACGGCGGAGGATGTTGGTCACAGTCGTGTCGTCCGCGTCGTTACGGACGGTGACGGTGACAAGCGCACCACCGCGCCGCACGGATTCGGCATAATAACCGGCTTCGTCTTCCGGCACACCGAGGTGAACCAGAGAGGCAGTAATGCCACCTGTGACAGCACCCGCTGCCGCACCGACTACTGCACCTGTCGCTCCGCCCAACAGGGCAACTAACGGGCCAGCAGCAATGATGGGGCCGACACCGGGGATGAAGAGTCCTGCAAGAGCGGCTACTGCACCGGTGACACCACCGACTGCCGCGCCAAAACCCGCACCTTCTGCGCCGGATACATCGTTAGGGGCGACGTGGGCATATTCCCCACGCAGGTCACTGGCGACGTAACTCACATCATTGTGCGAGAAACCGGCTTCAAGCACTTCGTTGACCGCATTTGTCGCGACATCGTAATTGTCATAAACTGCCACGATTGTTTCTGGCTTATTCATCGTTGTTCCTTTCAGTTGGAAAAGACGGGGAGATTTTTCCCCGTCATTCCGATTACAGTAAAACCGCTTTACACATCAAACGATATGCGAAAATGAAGTACCTGTGATGGGTAAACAAGTTGGTCTTCGCGTAGGAAAAGTGGGGGAATTGGAAGCAGGCTCATGGGTGGACAAGGCGGAGTAGCAAGATCGCAGAGATTTTGACCAGCAATAAACACCTGGCAGCACAGCCAGGGGAAAATGTCATAGCGCGGGAATTTGGAGCGCTGACATCCGACCAGATGGCGGAAATTGAGCGGATACTGGAACGATAGAGTACAAAAAGATGCAACACTAAGACACTAAAAGACTAAGTGTGTAAAAAGGCTATAAGACGGAGTAGATTCGATATGCCGCCGGAGGCATTAGTTTGTTTCTGCGCGGCAGTCATTGAATAAATTATTTGGGCAAAAGGGCTAGGATTGTGCGATGGTTGTATAAAGTATCTCTGGCAGTCATCATTCTGTTTTTAAGCTGTATCGGTAGTTTTGCATTAAATTTCATCTCCACCCAGTTAGGCTTGAGAAATAATTTCTGCTCAACGAATAGTGTTGTCTATCGGGCCATAAAACAGAAACGTGCAGATGAGTGGTATGCTCAGGCGAGTATTCAAGATATTGAAGTTTTAAAGACCGAAACACGAATATATTATGCGGAAGCATATAAGCTTAATGATACGCCAAATTTAGTCTATATCAGCGTCGGAACAGAGTTGGATGGTCTTAGCGGCAGTGAAGGATTTTTCTATCTTCTGCCCGATCAATCAATTCCCCAATATTGGTTCGACAACTATTGGATCACGCACCTGGATGATAATGTTTACTGTTATAAGATTAGAGGGTTTTGATGCCCCCTATCATACCAATCTAAAGTGTCAGTAAAAAGGGCAGACAAAGGGGCGAGATTTGACGATGAGGATTATGACCAGCCCTCGCCCACCATGCTAATGCTGCACATGCGGTTCGGCAAGCTGCGCCATTTTGAGGTCATGGGCGGGATGAGGACGATACCAACTTGCGTTGAGGCAGGCGTAGACATAGACAAAAGCGAGTATACGTGAAACCTCAATGCCCATATGCTCTGCCAAAATGCTCGCGTTTTTCAGTAATCGCGCTTCAGTTTCAACGAGTTCAGGCAAATCCGGATTACACAGGGTGTTAGCGGCATCATAGGTTCGCTCACCGACAAGTCCTTTCGGGTCAAAAGCCAGCCAACCGCGTTGGGCGCTCAAGCGGATGTTATAGTGGTGGATGTCGCCGTGCAATACACGAATATCGCGCGGATGAGCCAGCAGTTCTTCCGCGACACGAGCCGCCCTGACAAAAATGGAGGCAATGCCATTTTGTTTATCGTCCGCAGCTTTGGTAAAAAGCGACTCGAAGCGCTGCCTGAGGGTTCTTAATCCGGTGGGATGAGGCTGTGTGTTTACCCCATGAAGCTGATTTAATACACCAGCAATGATGATGGTTGCTCTTTCATCATGGCCTCGTTCGACCATTTCGGTGAGGTTCTTGCCTTCGACATATTCGAGCAAGTGCGCTCCGTCATCGGCACGTAACAGGTGGATGGCTCCCTGCCCCGACCAATAACGCAGCACAACAGCCCCGTCCTGTTCATCACTGATACCCGCTGGCGTGAGCAACTTTAGGACGACTTTTTCCCCACCTGTTATAACTGAATAAACCCTGCTGGAGTTTGTCTCCGCCAAAAGCTGAGGGTCAGCAAGATTCCATATCTGTAAGTAATGGTCGAGGTCTGATGTCATGGTGTGATGATTATAATCTCAATGGTGAGGGCTTGACAAATTATATACATACACGTTAGTATGTATAGTGTAATCAGGAGATGCTATGCGCAGGACGAAGGAAGAAGCGGAAGTCACCCGCCAACGTTTGCTGGATGCTGCTCTGAACGTGTTCAGCCGGCAAGGGTATGCGGCGACGCGGTTGGAGGACATCGCAGATGCGGCGGAAGTGACGCGGGGCGCAATTTATCACCACTTCGGCGGTAAGGTGGAGTTGTATAACGCGCTGGTAGCCGAACGCTTCGCACGAGCAAACCAAATTATTCAAGACGTGATGGCGGAGGAAGGCACACCGCTGCAAATCCTACGACGGCTGATGGTGCGTTCGCTGGAATATCTGGAAGAAGATGAAGATTTCCGGGCGGTACAGGAATTGGTGTCCTTCAAAACGGCCATTCTGCCCGAACTGGAAGAAGGTATCCGCATGAAAAATGAGGGAACGAATGCCTTCATTCACTATCTGGCGCAGATGGTGGAACAGGGAATCGCGACAGGCGAAATCCGCGCGAATGTGAAGCCGGAGGATGCCGCGCTGGCGATTATCGGCCTGATTAACGGTCTAAGCCTGATCTGGCTGCTGGATCAGAAGCGGTTTTCGCTAAGCGAACGGGCGGAAGGCGTAGTGGATACGTTTTTAGCCGGTTTGAAAGCGCAAAGATAAGTCATAAGCGTCCGTAAGTTTTTTTCGCTCAGTTACATACACACATGTACGTAAGTATAAGACAAGAAAGGGAAAACCAAATGTTGAAGGAATGGGTCAGTGAGATTCTCGGCAATAAGCAGGGTCGGGAATTCGATCCGTTGGTCAAAGCATACACAGAACTGGGGAGATTTAGCGGTTCCGTATTTGTGGCACGCGGCACTGAGGTGCTGTTGAGCAAAGGTTATGGGTTAGCCAACCGAGAGTTCGATGCTCCCAACACACCTCAAACCGTCTTCCGTATCGGCTCGATGACCAAGCCTTTCACGGCAATCGCCATTATGCAACTGGTCGAAAGTGGTCAAATTGCGGTAGAAAATCATCTGAGCACGTTTATGCCCGACTACCCCAATGGAGATCGAATCACGGTACATCATCTGTTGAGCAATACGAGCGGGATTCCCGATTATATTGTGATGCCTGAGTACGCGAAAATCATGACGCAGCGGGTGACTATGGACGAGGTAATCATGCTTTTCCGGGACAAGCCGTTGATATTTGACCCGGGCGCAGATTTTGGCTACAGCAATTCGAACTGGGTACTGCTCGGCTGCATCATCGAGCGGATCACTGGAAAACCCTATGCTGACGTGATTAGCGAGCGGATTTTCGAACCGACGGGGATGACTCATTCAGGGTATGAATGGGAGCAGCCCATCATCCCGGAACGCGCCTCTGGCTACATAGACACCGGGGCACAGATTTTGAACAGCGAAATCGTCCATGAAACAACGATGCACGCAGCCGGAGCGCTGTATTCAACGGTTGAAGATTTATACC
>JBGAGR010000229.1:0-13413 GCA_044226645.1 Aggregatilineales bacterium | reverse complement strand
GCGCGGACATAATTTTCCGCGCGTTCCTGCGACGTTGCACCGGGATAATTGTAGTCGTTGCATTCAACCGCGTAATACATCGCGTCGGAGTAAGTTGGGTCAGGGATAGCCACCAATGATTCTTCATCCAGCCCAAGTGAATCATACAGGGTGCGCGCCAGCGGTACGAGATTGCCCTGTGACGCGGCAGCGAGGGCACGCTGCAAAATCATCCGGGACCCTTCGGAATAGACATAGCTGGACGCAGCCGTTTCCAAATCAGCGATGGTGAAGGGGCGGGTAGCCGTCTCGCCGGAAGGCAGCGGAAAATCCACCGTTACAGGCGCGGTGGTCAGTTCTGCTGTCAGGTCGCTATAAAAGGCGAGGGCATCCCCGCCGGCGACATCGTTCTTGCAGCCTTCATTGTCGTTACAGGCTTTGAGCGTCTCGACCAGCACATCGCTGAAAGCCTGTGCCTGCTGTCCCAAAAATTCTGTGCCTGTAAGCGTTAGATCGACTGTGCCATCCAGAATGAGCGCGGCGACATGATCGGGATGGGCAGCGGTATAGGTCTGTGCATACTGAGTCCCATAACTTTCGCCATAGAGCCAGATTTTGTCGTCGCCAATTGCCTGCCGGAACAAATCTAAATCTTCCACAGACTGGTTTGTGCCATAGAAGGGAAGGTATTCCGGTTTGACATCCATTTCCTTGATACAGTCGTCAGCGAAGGTTTTAGAAGCATCAACATAAGCCGCTTCGCCTTCGGGAGTAGTCATATCAGCTTCAGTCTGATAAAAAGCTGCCGCTGCGTTGGCACACTGCAAGCCGCCAGAAGCTGCCACCCCACGCTGGTCGAAAAACACAATGTCGAAGTGTTCGGGGATTGAAGGATCAAAAGCGCTGGTATAGGAATCCGCGCTGGCGATGCCGGATGAGCCGGGGCCACCTGTCGCGGTCACGAACATGCCTTTGCGTTCGCCCGTTGCTGGGAGAACCGCGAAAACGACATCAATCGTGAGCGGTTTATCCGCCGCAAAGTGATTGAGTGGCACAGTCAGCGTGACACAGGTGAAATCGCTATCGGGGCAGGGTGTGCCGCCCATCTGTTCAAGTTTATCGGCGGTGCTCGTTCCCTGAGCGTGGGTGATAGTCGCCAGCGACAGCAGTCCGATAAGTCCGATTATGAGCATGATTCGAAAGCATTTGATAAAACGCATAAAATCCCTTTTGACTAAACTCAATTATTTAGATACCAAAGCGCTGCAAGACCTTATAAACGGCATCCGTCCCGAAATCAAGTGCTTCTACCGGGACACGCTCATCAGCGGCGTGGATGGTCTGGGCGAAATTGAAATCTTCCGGTAACTGCATCGGCAGAAAACCGTAGGTCTGGATGCCAAGTTTGGCGAAAAAGCGTCCGTCGGTAACGCCACTTAGCAGCAGCGGTATGGCACAGGCTGTCGAATCAACTTCCTGTAAGATACCTTCCAGCGTGTTAAAAAGCCTCATATCCGGTTCGCCGGGGCCGGGGTCATGCGCCAGAATCTCGATTTCAATTTCATCGCCGATTATCGCACGGAGTTCGCGCAGTATATCATCGGTGGTGAATCCGGGCAGCAGCCGCCCATCCAGATCAACGGTGATGGTCGCCGGGATGACATTCGAGGCTTCGCCACCACGAATAATGGTTGGGACAACGGTGTTATGCAGCAGTGGATTGATCAGATTACCCATATCGCCCATTATGTCCAGAATCGCATCCGTTTGGGCAGGATCGAGTAAGTTACGCAGAAATTCATCCATTGGCGGCGGCAGTTTGGCGGCGATTCCTTCCAGCATATGCTGCGCGGCAGGCGTGATGTGGACTGGCAGACGATTTTTGTCGAGTGCATCCAACATCTTTGCTAATTTTGCTGTCGCCCCGCCGCGAATGGGTGTTGAGGCATGTCCGCCGGGGCCGTGAATGGTCGCTCGCATCCAGCAGAACTGCTTTTCCGCCACCATGATGCTGTAAAAACGCTGCCCACCGAAATACAGCGTAAAGCCGCCGAACTCACCGATGGCATGGCGCACCCCTTTGAACAAATCGGCATGTTCCGTAACCAGAAAACGCGCACCAGCATCCCCGCCGCGTTCTTCATCCGGGACGATACACAAAATCACATCGCCGGGGAGGGATAAATTTTCGGTTTTGGCGCGGAGGAAGGCCGAAACCATCATTGCCACACCGCCTTTCATATCCAGCGCACCGCGTCCCCAGATGAAACCATCATGGATTTCCCCGGCGAACGGCGGATAAGTCCACTGTTGACCAGCGGTTGGCACGACATCGACATGACCATAGAGCAGCAGCGGCGGCGCGTCACCTGAACCTTTGAGGCGCGAGATCAGATTAGGCCGTCCGGGGAATTTTTCCAGCAGCGTCGTTTCGCAGCCCACACTTTTGAGCAAACCATCAATGTAGGCGATGCACGGTGCTTCGTTACCCGGTAAATTGGTCGTGTCAAAACGGATTAAATTTTGCAGCAGTTCAATCGGAGTTGGGAGTGTTACCATAATTGTTCCTGATGTTGATTGGTGAATACGCAGCAGTTGTACCACATTCGGCAGATTGAGGAAAAATTTACCCCATAAGGACAAAATTCAGGGTAAATTGACCGCCTCTTGTAATACCCCTTGAACTGTATTTTCTACTATGATGAGTGGAGAGATTTGATTGCGGAGGTAGATATGGCAGATATTGAAATCCAGCAATTCGGTGGTCATGAGTATATTTCCCTTGATGATGCGGGTCGCTATCTGGGATGCACTACCCAGCAAGCGACGGATTATGTCTATATGGGGGAACTGCGGGCGGAGCAAATTGGGTCGCGCTGGTTAATTAATTGGGAGTCCATCAAAGAATTTGCGAAAAAGCGCGGTCAGAAACATCACGTCAGTTAGACTGTTTCGACTGTCATCAGACGCAGGACAAAAAGCAAAAGGCAGCGTAAGAAAATAACTGACCTCGCCTATTGGAATATCCTGCTGAGGGCGAATTGCTCCTCGGAAATAGTTGGGCGTTTGAACGCTGTTCAGAAATTTGCTGACCCAAATGCTTGACAGCCGCGAAATTTGTGGTTATTCTGTTTCCCAATGACATATTTCAACAGCCTTGATCTGGAAGAGTAACCTTTCCACCGATGTTCAGAGAGCCACCAGTTGCTGTGAAGGTGGTACATACAGGAAAGTCGAATGGGCCAGGGAGCTGCGCAGGCGAATCAGAGTAGCCTCCGCCGGAAGCGTACCGTTATCAAAACGCAGGGTATCGGTTAAACACGTTTAGCCCGTACCTGATAATGAGTGAAGCCTATTCCACATTGAATTGGCTTAACCAAGGTGGCACCACGGGAACCCTTCTCGTCCTTGAACGTAGAGGGTTTTTTTATTGCTATCGACTAGGTTAAGCAAGGGATGTGGAAATGGTCATGCTGAAAACGCCAACACGCGAACATGTACTGCCGAGCCGGGAAAGCGTACACCGGTTGTTCGAGCAGGGTGATCTGGTTCCGGTCTACTGTACGCTGCCTGCCGATCTGGAAACGCCCGTTTCGGTTTACCTCAAGCTCACACAGAATTCTCAATATGCCTTTTTGCTGGAGAGCGTCGAAGGCGGCGAACACATCGGACGCTACTCTTTCCTCGGCGTGAATCCCAAAGGCGTGATTACGGTGCGTGACAATCAGGTGACGCGCATTCTGCATGGCGTGACAACAACTCGCCCTCTTCCCGCCGGACAAGACCCGCTCGGCGCGATCAAACAGGAATTTGCCCGTGTCAAACCCGTCAAACTGCCCGGTCTACCACGCTTTGTTGGTGGAGCAGTCGGTTTCCTCAGTTATGATGTGGTACGCTATTTCGAAAATCTCCCCACAACAGCGAAAGATGAGCTGCATGTGCCGGAAGCGGCTTTCCTGCTGCCCGATACGCTGGTGATTTTCGACCATGCCAAACACCAGCTCATTGTGCTGGCGAACGCGCATAATACAGGCGACCCGGATGCGGCTTATGACGAAGCGATTGAGAGCATCGAGCAAATCGTTAGTGCCTTGCGCGAACCGCTGCCGCATATCCCCGACGCGGGTTATCCACTGAATGAAGAACTGCAATCCAATATGCCGCGCGAACGCTACGAGGATATGGTACGGGCAGCAAAAGAATACATCGCCGCCGGGGATGCCTTCCAGATTGTGGTTTCGCAGCGCTTTAGCCGCAAGACATCCGCGCCGCCGCTGACCATCTACCGCGCCTTACGGATGCTCAACCCCTCGCCTTATATGTTCATGCTCAAATTTGGTGATGATTTCAATGTCATCGGCGCATCCCCGGAGATGATGGTGCGGTTGGAAGATGGAACCGCCACTGTGCGCCCGATTGCCGGAACGCGCAAGCGCGGTTTGGACGAGGCCGAAGACAAAGCGATGGAAGTCGAACTGATTAACGACCCGAAAGAACGTGCTGAACACGTCATGCTGGTTGATCTGGGACGGAATGATTTAGGGCGGGTCTGCGATTACGGCACGGTGAAAGTGCCCAAGATGATGTATATCGAGCGCTATTCTCATGTCATGCATATCGTCAGCGAAGTGGTCGGCAAACTGCGCAAGGGCATGGACGCTTTTGATCTGCTCCGCGCGACTTTCCCGGCAGGAACCTTGAGCGGTGCGCCCAAAGTCCGTGCGATGGAGATTATCGAAGAACTCGAAGGCACGCGGCGTGGAACCTATGCCGGGGCAGTCGGATATTTCAGCTTCGATGGTTCGATGGATACCTGCATCACCATTCGTTCGCTGCTCATGAAAGGTGACACGCTGTACCTGCAAGCCGGGGCGGGAATTGTCGCAGATAGCGATCCATCACGCGAATTTGAGGAGAGTTTGAACAAAGCGCGGGCGGTGGCGGTTGCGATACAATACGCGGAACGTGGGTTAATTTAGGACGCGAATCTCGTGTCCGTATAACAAGGAAGCGCATGTATATGACCGTCAAGCGTGTAATATTCATTCGTCCGGGCGAAACCGATTGGAATCATGAGGTGCGCTGGCAGGGGTGGGTTGCCATCCCGCTCAACGAGCATGGTCGGCAGCAGGCGCAGCGTCTGGCGAATTATGTCCGGCATATCGGCATGAGCGCACTATACAGTAGTGATTTGCGCCGTGCTACTGAGACCGCCGCTATTCTCACGGCGAAATTGGGCTTCGCGCCCATTCTGGACGAGCGCCTGCGTGAACGCAATATCGGTAGCTGGCAGGGCTTGACCCCTACCGAGATGGAACACTGGTATCCAGACGAATATGAGCAGCTTCGGGCCGATCCAGTGGCCTTCCGTGTTCCTGGTGGTGAATCTCGGGCAGATGTGAAAGCGCGGATTGTTGAAGCCTTTGGCGATATTCTGAAGCAGGACAAGGGCGAAACAATTGGGATTTTGTCGCATACCACCGCCATCCACTGCTTGCTGGCGGAAATTATGCCGGAAGTGGTTGGGCAGGAAGTCAAAGTCAGCAATACATCGGTGACAACCATTCATTTAAATGATGATGGTAAATGGGAATTAGTTACGGCTGATGATGTGATGCATCTGGAAGGACTAGAGGCGAAAAGATCGCCTGAATTGGAGGAAAAACGTGATACTGGTGATTGATAACTACGACAGTTTTACCTACAACATTGTGCAGGAAATGGGCGAGATGAATGTCGAGATCGAGGTTGTGCGCAATGACCGCGTGACCCTCAACGACATCCGCGCCATGCAGCCCGATCATATTGTCATTTCTCCCGGCCCCGGTACGCCGGATGACAGCGGCGTATCGCTGGATGTGCTGCGTTATCTGGGCGAAACCATCCCGATTCTGGGCGTATGTTTAGGGCATCAATGCATTGGGCAGGTCTATGGTGGGGTTGTCTCCCGCGCTCCGCGCCTGATGCATGGCAAGACCAGCATGATTCAACACACAGGCGACAGTATGTTTGATGGTCTGCCAAACCCCTTCGAGGCCACCCGCTATCACAGCCTGATTGTGGAAAAAGCCACGCTGCCGGACTGCCTCGAAATCACCGCCTATACCGATCAGGGCGAAATCATGGGGCTGCGACATAAGCAGTTCCCCGTGTTCGGTGTGCAGTTTCACCCGGAAAGCATCCTGACGACCTACGGGCCGCGCATTTTGCAGAATTTTATCAATGTTCAGGTTCCGGTGGCGGTGCTGTAATGACGACGGTAGATGCTGTACGGCAGCCTGCGATTAGCCAGCCGATTCATAAGAAAACGGTGCTTTCGGGTATTCAGCCGACAGGAACACTGCACATCGGCAATTATGTCGGTGCGTTGAGCGTGTGGGTCGAGAAGCAGCATGAGTTTCGCAACTTGTTCATGATCGCCAACTTACACGCCCTGACCATCCCCGAATCCGTGCAGCCGGATGCGCTACGGCGTAAATCGCGGGAAGTCGCCGCGCTCTACATCGCAGCCGGAATTGACCCGCACGAATCGGTCATTTTCCTGCAATCCGATGTGCCCGCGCATCCGTATCTGGCATGGATTTTAGGCTGCTGTATCCCGGTGGGCTGGCTGGAGCGCATGACGCAGTATAAGACCAAGTCTGCTCAGACCGAAAGCGTCGGCAGCGGCTTGCTCAACTATCCTGCATTACAGGCAGCGGACATTCTGGCGTACAAGGCCGATTATGTCCCGGTAGGCGATGACCAGAATCAGCATGTCGAAATTACCCGCGATGCTGCCCAGCGCTTCAATCACCTGTTTGGCGAGTATTTCCCCATTCCGGAAACACTCAATCGCAGCAGTGGTGCGCGCGTGATGGGCTTGGATGACCCTACCGCCAAAATGAGCAAGAGTCTGGCCGGAGTGCGCAAAGGTCATGCCATTTCGCTGCTCGATGACGCGTCGACCATCAAAAAAGCAGTAATGTCCGCCGTGACTGATACAGGCAGTGAAACGCGCTTCGATCACGCTTCGCCCGGTGTCAAAAATCTGCTGGTGCTGTATGAGATTCTGTCTGGCGAGTCCCGTCCGGCGATTGAGGACAAATTCGCTGGTAAGGGTTACGGCTATCTGAAGCGCGAGCTGGTCGAACAGGTTGTTCAAACCTTGCAGCCTCTACAGACAAAATTTTATGAGATTACGGGTGATTCGCAGGGGCTTGATGATCTGCTGGCGGAAGGAGCCGCCAAAGCCAGCCAGATCGCGAATCAGACATTATCCGATGTGCGGCGCATGGTGGGCGTATAAAGGGAGTCATTATGGAAGTCACGATGGATATTCAAAAGGCACTGGATGTGCTAGGGCGCTTCGGTCATTTGCAGGATGACGAGGCGGAAGCAGTCATGAACCAGATCATGACCGGGAACGCGACAGAAGCGCAAATCGGCGCGTATCTGATGGCGCTGCGCATGAAGGGGGAAACCTCGGACGAAATCACCGGGAGTGCACGCGCGATGCGTGCCAATGCCCAGCGAGTGCCAACCACTGGCACGGCTGATCTGCTGGATACCTGCGGCACAGGCGGTGATAAATCCGGCACATTCAATATCAGCACAACCGTCGCGTTTGTCGCCGCCGGGGCAGGGGTGAAAGTCGCCAAGCACGGCAACCGCGCCGCCAGCAGCAAATGTGGCAGTGCCGATGTGCTGGCGGAATTGGGCGTGAATCTGGATGTCACCCCCGAACAGGTCGGCAAGTGCATTGATACAGTGGGCATCGGCTTTATGTTTGCCGCCAAGCTCCACCCAGCCATGAAATATGCTATCGGTGTTCGCCGCCAGATGGGTGTCCGTACGATTTTTAATATTCTGGGGCCGCTGACCAATCCCGCTGGGGCGCAGCGTCAGTTGATGGGTGTGTTCGCAGCAGATTTGACCGATATGCTGGCACATGTTCTCGGCAAGCTCGGCTCAACCTCCGCGATGGTCGTCAGTGGCTACGGCGGACTCGATGAATTGACCACCACTGGCCCGAATCATGTCAGTCACTTCAAGGATGGCGCGGTGAAAACCTATGAATTTGACCCGCGCGATTACGGCTTCAAAGGTGCGAATATATCTGAACTGCTCGGTGACGATGCACCCACCAATGCTAAAATTCTTCTCGGCATTTTGAGTACCGAGATTCAGGACGCGCGGCGCGATGTGGTGCTGTTGAATGCCGGCGCGGCGCTGCTGGCAGCCGGTGTAGTGGATGACCTCGCGGCAGGTATCAAACGTGCAGCAGAAGTCATCGACAGCGGCGCGGCGATGGCAAAGCTGAATGCCCTCATCGAATGCAGCAAGCAATTTGTAAACTGATAAAAACTGGATGAATACGCCCTGTAGGGACACGATACATCGTGTCCGCTGTACGGTAGGGAATATAAAGGCAAAATGGTGTTCGTTAAAACCGATACGATTTTAGATAAAATTCTCGCCCAAAAAGTGAATGAAGTGCGTGAAGCCTGCCGTGAATCCGGTCATCTGGCGCAGATGGAACGAGCGGCTGCGAAAGCGCCCCCTGCTCGTGATTTTGCCCGTTCCTTGCATCGCGACACGGTTGCGCTCATCGCGGAAGTGAAAAAAGCCTCGCCAAGCAAAGGGCTGCTGATCAAGGATTTCGATCATGTGGCGATTGGCAAAACCTATGCCGGGAACGGCGCGGCGGCCATTTCGGTGCTGACCGATGAGCAGTTCTTTCAGGGACATCTGCGCTATATGAGCGAAGTGCGGGAAAATGTACCCGTTCCGGTGCTGCGCAAGGAATTTATCATCGACCCGTATCAGGTTTATGAAGCGCGTGCCGCCAATGCTGATGCCGTTCTGCTCATCGTCATGGCGCTCGAAGATTATCAACTGCACGATTTACACACACTGATTCGCGATCTTGGCATGGCGGCGCTGGTCGAAGTCCATAACGAATGGGAACTTGAACGGGCATTGAAAGTTGGCGCGACACTCATCGGTGTGAATAACCGTGACCTGCGAACTTTCCATGAGGATTTGAACACGACAGCGCGGGTCGCCCGCTTGGTTCCGGCGCAGGCCACGCTAGTGGCGGAAAGTGCCATTCGCAGTGTGGCGGATGTGCGACGCATGGGCGAATTGGGCGCTCATGCCGTTCTGGTTGGCGAAGGACTGGTGAAAGCGGATAATATCGGGCAAACGGTTCGTGCCTTCAGCAGCCAGTCGCGTATCTATTACGCTTCGGATGGCGGTCTGGATTACAGCCGTTGAAGGTGAGTAGCCAGAGGAAGCAAAGCGTATGACCATTCGAGTCAAAATATGTGGATTGACCCGTTATGACGATGCTCATGAAGCAGCCAAAGCGGGAGCGGATATGCTGGGATTCAACTTTTATAAGAAGAGTCCCCGTTATATCAGCCCGGAGGATGCCCAGCCGATTTGCGATCAATTACGGGCGGAATTGGGGCACGATTGTCCGGTTCTGGTGGGCTTATTCGTCAATGAAGTGGTCGGTCTGATTTCCGCCATCACGCGCAAAGTTGGCCTGAACTGCGCTCAACTCAGCGGTGATGAATCCGACGAAATGCTGGCAGAACTGCGCGGGATCGGCTTTAAGGCTATTCGCCCGATGAACGAGGCGCAGGCCTTGGATGATACGGCCTATTACAGCCCGTACTTCCCGACCAACGAGCATTTTCCATCCCTGCTGCTGGATGCCTATCACCCGCAGTTGTACGGTGGAACGGGCGAACAGGCCAGCACAGCCGTCGCATTAGCCGTCAAAGCACAGGTTCCGCGTTTGATGCTGGCGGGTGGCCTGACAGCGGAAAATGTTGCCGAACGGGTCAGCCAGATTCAACCCTGGGGCGTGGATGTCGCCAGTGGGGTCGAAAGCGCACCCGGCGTGAAAGATGTCGCTAAAATGTGGGCATTCATCGAAGCCGCCCGCAGCCAATAGTAGGGGAGAAGCACTGCTTCGCCCTCCTAAACTAACAACTAACAACTAATAACCAACAACTTCTATCACCATGCCTGAAATTCTCGACATCTACGACGAACTCCACCACAAAATCGGCACGAAGGAACGCTCCGCAGTCCACCATGATGGCGATTGGCACAAGGTCTTTCACTGCTGGGTCGCCTATCGCGATGCATCCGGGCGTGATTGGATGGTGCTTCAGCGACGTGGGCCAGATACCGAAGTGTTCCCGAATTTTCTCGACATTGCCGCCGCCGGACATTATCAGGCTGGTGAAACCATGCGCGATGGGGTTCGTGAGATTGAGGAAGAATTGGGTATCGAGGCCAGTTTTGATGACCTGATTCCGCTGGGTATCCGTATCGGCATCGCCCACTATAAAGACCTGATTGATCGCCAGTTCGCCGATGTCTTTCTGCTCATTCATGCTCAGGATATCAGCACCTACGCCTATCAGAAGGAAGAATTAGCCGGGTTAATCGCGCTGCCCATCGACGAGGGATTGGAACTCTGTGCAGGAGAACGAAATACGTTAGAGGTACAGTCCGTAGGTCAACAAAATGGCTTGATCACCATCGGCAAAGAGGATTTTATTCCCACGCTGGACGAATATTTTTATAAAATGCTGATTCTGGCA
Source organism: Aggregatilineales bacterium (assembly GCA_044226645.1). Classification (GTDB taxonomy): domain Bacteria; phylum Chloroflexota; class Anaerolineae; order Aggregatilineales; family Phototrophicaceae; genus CFX2. The sequence goes on along the minus strand of JBGAGR010000229.1, from coordinate 2,830 downwards.
AAACGCGCGTTAAATGGTGAGAAGCATTTAAGGATTTGAGGGCATGGACTACACGATTGAACCAATGCAGCCAGCCGATTGGGAACAGGTCAAAGCTATTTATCTGGAAGGAATCGCCACCGGGAATGCCACTTTTCAAACCACTGCGCCGGATTGGGAAGAATGGGATTCGAAGCATCGACAGGACTGTCGTCTGGTAGCAAGAGCAAACGGCGAAGTGATTGGCTGGTCGGCACTTTCGCCAACATCGAGCCGACCCGTCTATGCTGGCGTGGTCGAAGAAAGTGTCTATATTGCTGGAAAAGTAAGAGGGCAAGGCGTAGGCAAAGCGCTGCTGATGGCAGTAATCGAAGAATCGGAAAAGGCAGGACTATGGATGATTCAAACGAGCATCTTCCCGGAAAATGTCGCCAGCCTCGCGCTGCATAAAGCCTGTGGTTTCCGTGAAGTCGGTATCCGTGAACGTATCGGGCAGATGAACGGCGTTTGGCGCAATACCATCTTTTTAGAGCGGCGGAGTAAGGTGGCGGGAATATGAAAAATAAGCGTGACGTAGGCAAACTAAAAGTTGTGCCGATTCGTGAATTGTTTCGTCACGAAGCCCACGATTTTACAGTGTGGCTTGCGGAAAATATTGATCTGCTGTCAGAACGCATTGGTTTGCAGTTGATAGTACGAGACAGAGAAGTGTCTGTTGGGAAATTTCAGGCGGATTTGGTTTGCGAGGATAGCCAAAGTGGGCGTGTGGTGATTGAGAATCAACTCGAAAAGACCGATCATGACCATTTCGGTAAGCTCATGACCTACATGACAAACCTAGATGCTGATACAGGGATTTGGATAACTACTGAGCCTCGCATTGAACATCAGCTTGCGATTGAAAAATTCAACAATCGACATAATCAGACTATGTGTATTTATCTGGTAAAACTTGAAGCAATTCAAATTGATAACTCTAGCCCAAGCCCGTTTTTTACCGTAATTACTCGCCCTCCAGAAAGACCTGCACCTGTAGTCGAAACTGAGGCGAAGCAATACACAGTGGAAGTTGAAAAGAAAGAGCCCATATCTGCGACTTCTTCCCCGACTGTATGGTGCTTTTATCCGCAGCGCAACGAAAAGACCTATGAATTATTTTTGAACAAGAAGGTTGTCGGATTAGGCTTCGGGGATGAGCTTGGGGATTTGAGCAAACTTGAACCCACCCTTGAGGATTTTAAAAATCATTTCTTGACTATCTCTCCCCGGACTTCGCCAAATGCTGCTAGAACGTTTTACACCATGTTCTATAGTTTTGTTCATCGCATAAAAATTGGTGATCGAGTGGTATATGCACCCACATGGCGAGAGCCGAAAATATATGTTGGCAAAATTACGGGAGCTTATACTTATAACCCCGGTATACTCTGGTCATTCTATGGTCATAGACGTTCAGTTGAGTGGATTGCTGAGTTTGCTCGCAATGAATTTTCGCCCGAAGCTTTGCGGGGAATTACTGTGACATTAGCGATTTTTCAGGCTCGTAGTGAAACATTTCTTGATGAACTGACTCGCAAGATGAAATAAGGCAATATAAATGACTTGCCCTTACATAAACGTCATTTCGGGTCAGGATGCGCGTAACTTTCAAATTACTCGTGTTCTGTCTTCCAGCCCCTTCAGTGGGCTTGTCTCCTCCCGTAGCCGGGTTGGCTTTAGCCCCCGGCGGCACTTTGCGTCTTTGCCTCTTCGCGTCTTTGCGTTGAATCCTCACTCTCTTGCTTTATTGGAAAACTTGTTCTATAATCACCTTGTGATGACTCTTTCCCCCAACCCGCCAGCACTGGCTCTTGGATGGGCATTCAATTCCTTCACCGCCCAACCGTTAGAAAATCCAACCGCTTCTCAAATAACGGGCATCAACCCCCAAACATCTGTGTTTGCCCCAAATAGACGCAAATTCGGACGTAAAATCGTCTTTACTCGATTTAAAAAGGGTCATAGAGGGTCAATTGCTCTCTGTTATTTCTCTGTTATTTCAGGATTTCTTTCCCGTAGCAGGATCAAGCCTTCCCTCACGGTTCTCTGTTATTCTCTGTTAAACAGAGCATTAATCTTGCTTCATCACCCCTCTAAAGTTAAATATTCGATAGGAAAACACGATGGTTGCTGAATACATAAAAACGGGCGTTACCTCTGTCCCCGATGAACGCGGTTATTTTGGTGAATATGGCGGGAAATTCGTCCCCGAAACCCTCATGCCTGCGCTGGACGAACTCACCGCCGCTTATCAAGAGGCGATGGCTGACCCGGTCTTCCAGCAGCGCTTGATGGAATTGCAGACCACTTACGTCGGGCGACCCACCCCCGTCACCTATGCCAAACGACTGAGTGAGCATCTCGGCGGCGCACAGATTTACCTCAAGCGCGAGGATTTAGCCCATACCGGCGCACATAAGATCAACAACGCGCTCGGTCAGGCACTTCTGGCACAGCGCATGGGCAAGCAGCGCATCGTGGCGGAAACGGGCGCGGGTCAACATGGAGTCGCCAGCGCGACAGCCTGTGCCCTGCTCGGCCTCGAATGTCACGTCTATATGGGCAGCGTCGATATGGCGCGGCAGAAGCCCAATGTCTACCGCATGAAACTGCTCGGTGCGGAAGTCATTCCGGTAGAAAGCGGCAGCAAGACCTTAAAAGATGCTATTAATGAAGCCATCCGCGATTGGGTGACGAATGTCCGGACGACATTTTATCTGCTCGGCTCGGCGCTGGGGCCGCATCCTTATCCCATGATGGTGCGTGATTTCCAGAGCGTGATCGGCACAGAGGCTCGTCAGCAAATCCTCGC
>JBGAGR010000228.1:0-13123 GCA_044226645.1 Aggregatilineales bacterium | reverse complement strand
GGGGAAGCTTTCGAACTTAGGCAAAAAAGAGGCTGCTTCGCTTGGCATATGAACGAATTCTGGTTTCCCAAAATGCTATCCCAAGCATAAAATCCGCTAACCAAATATCCCCTCCCCCGCCTACCCTGCACAAACCCGCTTCCCCTCCCCCATTTGGGTAAAGTATTGGTTAATGAGGGGAGGATAGACGGTTAAGGTGAGGGAAGCTGCGTTCGGTCACGAGGGGAAATAATCCCGGTTGGGGTTACCTCTATCCGATTACAACTTGGGGTAATTTTGGGGCTACCCAGATCATATCAATATAAAATCTCGTTTTCCTATGCGCGTTTGTTAAAATATATTGTAATATACATTACTAGTAATATGCAAATGTAGTCAAGTTAAGTTTTACATGGCACAACCCATAAAAATGGATTGTGCCTTCCGATTAGTGCTTATGCTAAAGAACCGATTGTCTCACTCGACTTGTGTAAACAAGCTCTACCCTATTGGATGTATTTAATTTCACATCCATAAAAGGAGGTAAAGAAATTTCCATAGCATGTATCCTTAGTTCCCAAGACATTTATTGTCCCATAATCGCCTTCAACATGATCGAAACCGGTACCTCCAACCACTATGTCACTTCCAAGATCGCCATACACAAAATCGTCACCTGCGCCCCCATCCACATAATCGTTTGCAACTGGGCATGATATCGTACAGCTTGACGCATCGCCGTGAAGAGTATCATTACCATCTTGACCAAAGATACGATCTACCCCACCATCTCCTGTGATTTGATCGTTTCCGAGATTACCTTCAGCATAGTCACTTCCATTCCCACCACTTAATGCATCGTTGTCTTTCCCACCGTACAAAGTATCATTGCCATCTTCACCAAAAAGAGAATCCTTTCCAATATTACCTTGAAGGAAATCATCCCCTATGCCCCCATACATTCTATCTGCGTCGTTACCACCGTAGACGGTGTCGTTGCCACCATCTCCGAATATAGTGTCATTACCAGTATTTCCACAGATATAATCATTGCCATCTAGACCTGAAATGGTATCATTACCTTCCAGTCCTAAGATAAAATCAACACCATTTGTTCCCCTAAGTGTATCGTTACCACTTGTTCCAACAATAAGTTTGTAACCCGCCGGAATGTTGGTTGGATTTACACAATAATAGGATGTTAGATCAATCGCTGATGCTGTGGAAATACCAATCAACAGAATAACCATGAACGATATTGTCGCCACCAAGATAAGATAGCTTTTACGCGGAACCATAATTTTCTCCTCCAAACTCCATTTACTTTACCTGCCTACCTCGCACTCAAGTGTCTCATACATATGCTCCCTACATTCCAGCAGTTTGCCTTAGCATTAGAAAATATTGGAGTTGTAGTATTTCTAATAGTTAGGATAAAATTCCCAACTTTTAGAAAATTCCTAACGGATTGGAGGATTTTATGGAAAGAAACAAATCAACTTTACCTTCTGAGTTGCATGATGAATTGGCAAAAAAGTTTAAGAAGCGGCTGAAAAAAGCTCGAGATGATAGGCAAGCAGAAGACCAAGAACATGATTGGACACCCAAATATATTGCTGAACAAATCAGGTGGGGGCAGAAGGCAGTAGCGAGTTGGTTCGATAATGATACGCTAAGCATTCCTCATGCTGTTATTCTCTATAATTTAGCGAAACTATTTAACAAGTCTGTAGGTTGGTTGTTGGAAATAGATGATCCAATTCACGTAGCAACTAATCGAGGTGAGGCAATAGTTACCATCTCAGATGAGAAATATGATGAAGCACGGAGAGAAGTTGTTAAAATTGCCGATAGAAAATTATGGATTCTTCTAAGATCAGGTATAACGCAAGCTGCTCATGACCCGTTCATAGGTTCTTTCAAAAAAGCTGTGAGCGAAAATAAACCTGCAATTCGCCTACTTATTTGTGACCCCGACAATATCGCTATAACGGCTATGGTCGCTGCACGATTGGGATACCATGATCCGTCAGGTAGAGGGTTGCTAAGAGTAGCAGAAGAGATAAAAGGCACAATAGAGCTAATTAATAACATTGCGACAGATGCAAATGTCGAAACAGCTCCTGAGATAACTACCCTTCACTACTTGGCTCCAACTCTTGGTTACATTGCGAATCCCGACCCTGACGAAAGTAGCGGTATGGCAGTAATGATGGTTTCGGGCTTTAATCCAGCGAATCTTAGAGATTCGCTGACAATACGCGCTGACAAAACTCAACAATCAGACATATTTAACTATTTTGTTGATAACTTTGAGCGCTTACGGAGATTCGGTCAGCAACAAAAACAACCATTACATGAGACACAACCAGATTAAATTGATTGTCTATAAAACTACAATATAATTATAGTTAATTTATGAGGAATTCATTACTGTTTCCCTAAATAGAGATAGCAGTCGAAGAATTTCCCCTTTGCCAAGCAGCACCCGGACAAACGCTTTGATTTCATCGATGGGGAAATACCCTGATATAGCGGTGTGTACCGCGTTTAAGGCGGGTCAGAGTGCGCTTTAGCGTACTTCCCGCCGCACCCGGTAGCCGGACGGCTTTAAGGCTTGTCCGGTATTGAGTTTCGAGCGAACAACTTGTTGGTTTGATGGCGCAGAAGGTAGTTGATGGGGAGTATTTAAGGCGGGTCAGAGTGCGCTTTAGCGTACTTCCCGCCGCACCCTCTAGCCGGGTGGTTTCAACCCCCGGCGGCAGCGTGACAACAAATCCAATTGAATACCGGACAAGCCTCTTTAGCCTCTGGCGGCAAACTTTAAACTTTTGACTGTTGACTGTTGCCCCGGTTAATTTATTATAACTTGACAAGGACTTTTGTTCTGTTGTATCCTGAAACTGCCTGTATGGTCGCACGATTGTTCTCAGGCTGCACCTTAACATCATCCATAGTCACAAAACCATCACTGCCATCCGCCAATCGGGAATGCCAATGACAACTCCGCCACCATTTTGAGGCGAATCTTCTCTCGCCATTCTGCCGCCATTTCCGCCACTTCACGGGAGCGTATGGCACAATCAGCCCGCCATGACTGCCATGAACTGGAAACGGCTAACGGGTAGCTGGCAGCTTAACTTGGAACTAAGCACTTGGAACTATCTTGTGGTTGTCAATCACCACCATACCGTTTTGAGGGAAACGTTCCCCTCACCGTTGCGCCACCATTTCCGCCATTTCACGGGAGCGTATGGCGTATATAGCAGTCATAACAACCTCTAAAGCATTCGTGATACGCCTAACTGGTCGGCAAAATCAGGCGGAAGATGCTCCCCTGCCCCAACGTGGTTTCGACTTCGATCCTGCCCTGATGATCGCTCACAATTTTCTGCACAATGGCTAATCCCAACCCCGTTCCCGGCGTTGAGCGTGCCCACGCCCGTGTCTTCAATTTCAATGATGATACTGGTGTGCTGTATGAAAGCACGGACGCTAACACTGCCCGCCGCTGTGTATTCCACCGCATTTTTCACGAGATGCGTTAAGGCGGTTTCCAGTTCTTCACCATCCCCCTGCACCATGCCCACCTCCGGGTGCAGATCGACTTCCAGCGTCAGGCCTTTGGCATCGGCTTCCGTCGTCGCGGCTGTGACCACGTTGCGCACGACTTCGCTTACATCAACCGCTTGATCCCGCGCCAGTGTACGGCTGTCCAAACGGGTCATGGTGAGCATGTCGTCCAGCAGTTTGGTGATGTGAGCGGTTTGCTGTTGGATGCCCGTGATGCGCTGCTGGCGTGCTTCGGCATCCGGTGTCTTGCCGATCAGATAGACTCCGGTGTTAATAATGGAAAGTGGTGTTCTGAATTCGTGCGAGACATCCTGAAAAAACTTCGCCAGAATCCGCACTTTTTCGTTCTCAAGCACCTGCTGCTGACGCTCTTTTTCGAGCAGGTTGCGCTGGTGACTGGCAAAAATGATAAAGACCTGCATGATAATGCTGAATATCACCAGGTCGGAGAAAAGATCATCGGGAACATCCCCCATAAAGCGGGCAAATACGAAGGTTGACACGGTGATGAGCACACATACAACAATAATTTCCTTCATGGACAGCAGCAGAATGCCCACCAGCGGTAACATCAGGAGATAGACAATCTCGTCATGCGGTGGAGCGGAGGCAATCGCGTTCACAATAATCGCGACGAAACCAACCCCAACCGCCAGATAACTGGCGATGGTGTAAAAACGGGTGTGATTGACCCAATAGAGGATCAGGAGAATGCCAATCCCCATCACAACCGATTTGGAAGTCGTGTCCTCGGCAATATTGATAGGCGGGCCAATAAAAAATTGAAGGACGTAAGCAAATATAGCTAAAGGAACAAAGATCACCAGCAGGGAATTAAGAAAACGGATACGGTGACGAAGGAGGGGTTCCTTGACGGATAACGGAGGAGCAACCATCCTTTCCCAGAAGCGATAGAAATGCGCCATGCGCGGGAAATGAGCCATTACACTATTTTTCTTCCTAAAAAAGCTTCACCTTTAATATTAACAATGATTTCTATTTACTCCTACAACATGGAGCAAAAATGCACCATTAATTCATATTGTAATACGATCTGTCACAGCCTGTTTATCAGGCCTGGAATGCGCTGGTTTCCAGTTCTCATGATGGTTTGTTTTCCCCAAAGGCGCTAAGCCGCTACAATATAGGAAGTCCGACTCATATCGAAGCGGGTTATCACTGCACGAGGAAACGCCATGCCAGATCGTGGAATGATCGGTAGGATCATTGACCACTATCGTATTGAACTGATGCTCGGTCAGGGCGGGATGGCGGCTGTCTACAAAGCCACCGATCTTCAGTTAGAACGCGAGGTCGCTATTAAGGTGATGCATCCTCACCTGGCCTCGCAAGCGAGTTTCCAGCAGCGCTTTTTGCAGGAAGCTCGTGCCGCCGCCCGCCTCGATCACCCCAACATTGTCCGGGTTTTTTCCTTCGACAGCACCGGGGATGATCTGTTTATCGTCATGGAATTGGCGCTGGGTGGGAATCTGCGCCAGTACATGAAGCGGCTGCAAGAAGAATCGCGCCTGATGGATTATCAGGAAGCGATTGAATTGATGCGCCAGTTGAGCGAAGCGCTGGATTATGCCCATCAGCAGGGCATGATTCACCGCGATATCAAGCCGGATAATGTGCTGCTCAAGCCGGATGAGGGCGGTCTGCGTCTGTCCTATCGCCCCATCCTGACCGATTTTGGTCTGGCGCGGCTGACCAGCGGCGAAAACGCGATTACCGACCAGCAGCCCATCGGCACGTATCCGTACATGTCGCCGGAACAATCGATGGCGGATGAACTGGATGCCCGCAGCGATATTTATTCGCTGGGCATCATGCTCTATGAAGTCTCTGCCGGAAAGCTGCCCTATAATCCCAAGACCATTTTCGAAGCGGCGAAAATGCATCGTCATGATGCGCTGACGCTGCCTTCGGCTGTACGTCCCAATTTCCCAGCCGAATTGGAACAAATCATTGTTCGCACCCTGAGCAAAAACCGTGATGATCGTTATAACACGGCGGGTGAAGTCGCTCAGGCATTACAGGCGCTGCTTACGCCCGTTCAAGCACCGACACGGGTTTCCAGCCCATCTGTGGCTGTGCCCCCTCCCCCACGCCGTCCAACACCACCCCCGGCGGATGATGGCATCCCTACCGATCTGACCACATCGGTCATGAGCGAGCAGCTTCCATTAGAGCTGCCGCTTTTTACATCGCCGCCCTGGAATGATGATCCGCAGTATGACCGGCTGCTTTTCTATAATCCGTTGTATCCGCCGCTGCCTTTTGATGTCAATAAACCGATTATCACCATCGGGCGCGATGCCGCGCGGGATATTGTGCTGGCTGGCGATGGGGTTTCACGCCGCCACATGCAAATCGAGCGCAAGCCCAATGGCCGCTACACCATTACCGATTTAGATTCATCCAACGGCGTATGGGTCGGTAACAAACGGCTGACTCCCGGCACACCCGTTATTCTGAATCCGGGTTCGCTGGTACGTATGGGCGATTACTGGATGCTGCTGGAATCCAAACCAGAGGCACAGCCCGAACCGGAAGCTCAACCAGAAGCGCCAGTCGAAGCTGTGCTGCCGGTTGTCATCCCGGTTGAAACGGCTGAACCAGCCGCAGACCAACCTGTCGCACCCTCTGCGCAGCCAACGGAAACGATGCCGCCGATTCCGGCTGTCCCGGTAATGCCGAAACCCTCCGCGCCAAAAGCTGAGGATGATTCGGACGATCTGGACATTCTGTTCAAGCCCAAACCGGCTGCACCGCCTGAAAGCAAATTAGATCAACGTCTCGATAAGCTGGAAGATGTGCTGGATGATTTCGTAGAGGATGCGGGGGGTGATGCTGAAAACAGCACACAGCCGCTTTCCGAAGCAGCTTTGCACCGTGAAATGCCGCGCCATACGCCGCCGCATATCACCGCTGACCAGTTTGGGTATGACCGGGTGATTTTCTACAGTGAAAATAATCCGACTGTCACCGCGCGGCTCGATCAGGAGCATATGACGGTTGGGCGGGGCAAAAAACAGGACATAAACCTGCCGGGGCGTTCGGTTTCACGCCGCCATGCCCGTATTGATCTGGCGGCGGATGGCAAGTATTACATCGTTGACCTGAATTCGACCAGCGGCCTGTGGATGGATGACCAGCGGTTGGAACCCAACACCTCAGTTCGACTGGAACCAGACCGCATCATCCGCATTGGCGATTACTGGATGCAGTATGAACTCAAGCGTGATCTTCCCATCGGCCTCGCGCCGCTGGAAGGCGAAGAAATTGATGTCGAGGCTGACCCGAACCAGACCGCGATAATGGTCAAGCCGCTGGCGGAAGAACTGCCGCATTACTCGCCGCCGCCGATGAATGTCGAGATGCGCGCCAGTGACCGCATTGTCTTCTTCAGCGAAGATCATCCCATGCAGATTTTCAAGCTTGACCGCGAAGTCCTGACGGTGGGACGCGGCGACGATCAGGATGTGAAGCTGGAAGGCAAACGTGTCTCACGGCAGCACGCGCGTATCGAAATCAAGACCGATGGCAATCTGTATGTCACCGATCAAAGTTCCGCCAACGGCATCTGGATGGGTGACACGCTGCTGGTTCCGAATACCCCTGTCCAGTGGGATACGCAGGAAATCATCCGTCTGGGCAATTACTGGGTCAAGTTCGAACAAGGGACGCGCGATTTTGATCCGTTCGGCGCAGGCAATAATCAGCAGGAAAAATGGGGACGGATCGGCAAAAAGATCAAGAATTACCGCATTGACCGTTTTGTGGGTCAGAGCGATATTGCCGCCGTCTACAAAGCGACTCAACTGCCGCTGAACCGCGCCGTCGCGCTGAAAATCCTGCATCCCAATCTGGCGGCTGAAGAAACCCTCAAGCAGCGCTTCCTGCGTGAAGCCCGTTTGCTGAGCAAGCTCGATCATCCCAATATCGTCAAAGTCAACACTGCCGACAGCGCCGATAACGAATTGTTCATGGTGATGGAATTCATCAACCAGGGCAGTTTGCGTAATTTCCTGAACAAATATCACGATCAGGATCGCCATCTGGAATACAGTGAAGCGGTTGCGATGGTTATCCAGATTGCCGATGGTCTGCATTACGCTCACCAGCAGGGCTTAATCCACCGCGATATGACCCCTGAAAGCATTGTCCTGCGGGAGATTTCGCGCATCGGCCCGGTGGTGAAATATCAGCCAATTCTGACCGATTTCGCGGTAGCATACTCTTCCGAAAGCGGCGAAATCTATGCTACGGATAAGCCGCAGGTCAATTATCCGTATATGTCGCCGGAACAATGCCTCGGTGATCGGGTTGACCTGCGCAGCGATATTTATGAATTGGGCGTGGTGCTGTACGAAATGCTGACCGGGCAGCCGCCTTATAAGCCGCGTTCGATTGCGGAAGCCATCCGAATGCACGCGCGTGAACCCCTGACGCATCCGAGGGATTTACAATCCGATATACCGGATGATCTGGAAAAAATCGTCCTGCGCGCGCTGGAGAAAAACCCGAACAACCGCTACCAAACGGCTGCCGAACTGGCACGGGCGCTGCGCCGTACCAATCTCGTCCTGGCAGAGGATGGATTCGCCGCAGTGGGAGCGCCCGGTGTGGTGGTCGATAACCAACAAACGGTTGTCATGTACGCCCAGCCCAAAATGATGCCGATGCCGACCCGTGTACCGCTGGCGGGTGAAAGCCGGGAGTACGATCAACTGGTGCTCTACAGCGAAGACCAGCAAACGCGGGTGATTGAACTGAAACAGGATGTCCTCACCATCGGACGCGACTCCGATCAGGACATTGTGCTGACCAGCGATAAAGTTTCGCGCCGTCATGCCCGATTAGAACGCGGTCTGGGTGGGATTTACCGTCTGACCGATGTCGGTTCGCGTAATGGCTCGTGGCTGGGGCGTTATAAGCTGGTGAGCAATGTCGCGGAAATCTGGGATACGGGCGAAACGGTGCGCCTGGGGGATTATTGGCTGCGCATCGAACCCGCTTATGATGCCGATGCTGCTGTTTCACGCGATGCTGACGAACCCGCTCCCGCCGCGCAGGAGGATGTGCCTGCCCGTCCGGCGATTCCGATTATCACCGCCGATCAGGAAAAAATTGGCGTAATCGTCAATATGCCGCATGTGCGGGTAGCGCCCGGTTCGAGCGTGACTGTACCTGTCGAGATCATCAATCGCAGTGATGTGGTCGATCATTTCAAGGTCGAGGCAATTGGTTTACCGGGACGATGGGTCACACAGCCCAGCGAACCGCTCTATCTGCTGCCGCACACCCGCGATACAACCTCCATCACCTTCCATCCGGCGTTGGAAAGCAACAGCGCGGCAGGCGCTCATGCCTATGAGATTCGTGTCTCGGCACGCGCACAAAATATGAGTTCAACGGCTTCACAGGGTTCGCTGACGATTGAGCCATTTTATGGCTTCGTCACCGACTTGCAACCAGAACGCATTCGCAATACAGGCCGCACCGAACTGAGCATCACCAACACAGGCAACGCGCACGAAACCTACAGCATCGTCGCCCGTGATCGTGAGCAAATGGTGGGCTTCGATCTGGATGGTAAGCAGTATGTCCTGCCGCCCGGTTACACCGAATATATCTCGATCCGTGTCCGTCCCAAGAAACGGCCTCTGATTGGCACCGCGCACACTTATCCCTTCGAAATTCTGGTTACGCCGGTTCCGTCGGATAAAGGGGTCGCGCCGCGCAGCGAAAGCGGCGAAGTCGTGGCAGTTGCCCGTCTGCGTGCCTGGATGCTGGGCGGCTGTTTGCTGCTTCTGCTGCTGATTGGACTGATCGCGGCGGTGGTTTTGCTGAGCGTGATTAACACGAACAACCAGAATCAGACCGCTACGGTTGTCGCGATGGTGACGGTGCAGAGCGTGGATGCTACCGCTACGGCTGTGGCGGACTCAGATGGCGACGGTCTGACGAACGCGAAGGAAGCCGAACTGCAAACCGACCCGAATAACCCGGACACCGATGGCGATGGGCTAACCGACAAAGAGGAAATACAGGTCTGGCAGACTAACCCGCTCAACCGCGATACCGATGGCGATACCCTAACCGATGGCGATGAAGTCCGGCTCGGCCTGAATCCACTCAATCGCGATACCGATGGTGATGGCATCCCGGATAACGTGGACATCAATCCGCTGGCGCTGCCCACCGGGACGACTACCCCACAACCCACTATCCCCGGTACAAATGGCGATATTTGTCCGGGATCGCCCTCCCCCAGTGTAATGAAAGTGGGCATTCAGGGCGCAGTTACGCCGGGTGGTGTGGCTAACCGGGTACGGGATAAGCCGGGCAAGAAAGACGGTCAGATTATCGGTTATATGCCGCCAGAAACCACTTTCGTGGTCATTGATGGCCCGGTATGCGACCCTGAAGACAACCTGCGCTGGTGGCAGATCAATTCCAACGGCCTGATTGGTTGGACAGCGGAAGGTGAAAAGGACGAGTTTTACCTGGCTCCTGTCGAAGCTACACCGCCTGTGCCTGTTTCCAGCGAATCATCAGATGGCTCTATCGGCAACCCGCCGCAGGTCGTCGCACAGCTTGACCCCGGACGCATGGGCGTGCAGGTCGATTGGAATGTGGATGAAGGCGGCTGGAGCCAACTCATCAGCATGGTGCAGCCCATGCATATGGGGTGGCTGAAGGTGCAGGCCAGTTGGCGTGGGCTGGAACCGGAGCGCGGTATATTGGGCAGCGATGCAGCCAAACTGCAAAACTATCTGAAAAATGCCCATGCTCAGGGCTATCGCGTCATGGTGAGCATCGCTAAAGCGCCCGATTGGGCACGTCCCTCTAACCCAAACGGCGATGGCCCTCCTGATGATCCGGAGGACATCGCCCGTTTTTTAGATTTACTGCTCACCCAGATGGGCAGCGATATTGATGCGATTGAAGTCTGGAACGAGCCGAACCTGATTGACGAATGGGCAGGTAGTGTACTCCCCATGAGCGGCGCGGGTTATATGCAGTTGTTCAAAGCGGCCTATAATGCCATCCGCGCGCATTCGAAATCCATCACGATTATCACGGCGGGACTCGCGCCGACCATTAACACTGATGGCAGCGCCAATGACCGCGTTTTCCTGCGCCAGATGTACCAGAATGGACTGGGGAGTTTGAAAGATGTCGCGGTGGGCGTTCATCCGTATAGCTGGGGCAATCCACCTGACCAACGCTGCTGTAATGCGGTGGATGGTCGCGGCTGGGATGATAAGCCGCAGTTATTTTTCCTCAATACACTGGAAACCTATCGCGGGATTATGGTGGAAAATGGGCATGGCAGCGCGTCGATATGGGTGACGGAATTCGGCTGGGCAAGCTGGGACGGGTATTCATCATCATCGCCGGATGAGTGGATGAAGTATGGGGCCGATGTTCCTGTGGAATATGAACTTTGCCAATTCCACGACGATTGCCAGCCAGAATCAGGTGGCGGGTTACAGCCTGGTGGTCATGGACAGCCAGATTCACCCGCGCCCGATGTACGATTCATTCATTAGCAAACGCCCGTAATGAGGTTTATTGTGCGACGATTATCCGCTAGAAACCATTTGAAGAATCCAATGATCCATTGGTTTCTTATATCCGCATTACTCCTCATCTTCCTGCTGGCGGGAGGTGTATCGGCTCAGTCGGCGGGTTCAGTGACCCTGTTGGGAACACCGACGGTTGATAATGACCGGGTGACACTGCAAGTCGTGGTGAAAAACACCAACGGCCTGCCCGCGTTGAATCTGACAGCGGAAAATTTCACCCTGAGCGAGGGCAATCAGAGCAAGACGCTGACGACAGATGATTCCCTGCCGATTGCACTGGCGGTGATTGTCGATTTGAGTCACGGCAGCGATGTTGATCTGATTCAGGCGGCGCTGCGGGCTTATTTCAGCACCTACTACCGCGCGGGCGATCCGGTGACATTTTATGTGCTGGGGCCGAACCAGAATACCAGCACGCCGGATGTTTCCGAACTGAACAGTCTGGACGAGATCAACCAGCTCATTAACGGGCTGACGGCTTCGGCGCGGTTTTACTCAATCAGCAAAGCGCTGGCGGACAGTCTCACGAAGCTGGAAAGCCTGCAAGCGGTCAGGCAGCCCGCCCATGCCCTGTATGTCGGGTCGTTCCTGAATGACCCCAGCGAGGCGAGTCAGGGGGCGAACTTCAAATTAGCGGGGATTCCGCTGCATGTGGTACAAGCCCACCGTTACCGGCACCCTTCTACCCCTGCCCTGCAAAAGCTGGCGGCAGATGGAGGCGGTTTATTTGCCGACGATCTGGGCGGGACATCGGTGCTGGATGGCTCGATTCCGGTGAATCTGGTCAAGACGATTTATGACGTGATCGCCGCCAGCCGGACGGTTTATACTCTGAGTTACCGCACGTTGAATACCAACCTCACTGCTCATCGGGACGTGACCTTGACCGTAGCGCTTTCCACCGATGAACAGGCCAGTGCCACATTTGGCTATGACCGCGTTTTTCAGCAGCCAGCGGTTGAACTGGTGTCCGGCAGCCTGAACCCACGCCGTTTGCCTTCACGCGATGGTGATCTGGTCAAGTTCGATGTCGCAGTACAGCCGATAACGGTCAGGGTGAGCTACCCGGATGGCGTGGCACGTAAAGTCGCTTCACTGCGGCTGGATGTGCTGGACGCGAGTACGGGCAATATCCTGCAATCGAATCTTGTCCCCGCGCCGGATGCGGATTCGAGCGGGAATTATGTGGTCAACTGGTCGCTGGATGATTTCAAAACCCCCAGCACCAGCACAGCGGTCAATGTCAAAGTGACCGTGACCGATGAATTGGGTCTCTCCGGCGAAATCACGACTCCCGGTATTGTGACGGTAGGGGCACTGCCACCTTTACCCACGCCGACCCCGCTTCCAACCGCGACTCCTCTCCCCCCGACAGTCGTCCCAACAGCGGTTCCGCTCTCCGCGACAACGGCTTCTGTGGGGGGCGTGACGCTCAACGCGAACACACTGCTGATCGTAATCGCGGCGCTGGCGATTATTGTCCTGCTACTGCTGATCGCGCTGGTCAGAGTACGGCGACAGCGCAGCGAGGATGAAGAAGAACTGGAAGCCCTGCGTAATATGCCGACTCCGGTTCCAGTCGCGGCTGCGCCTCAGGAAGATGAGAAAAAGCGCGGCAAAAACAAAAAAGATACGCTGGCAGAAGGTGAAGAAGAAAAAGTCATCTACGGGCGGCTGTATGTGCTGGAAGGTCTGGAAAATACACCACAAATCGTGATTGACCAGGAAGAATTTGTGATCGGGCGGCGGGCGGAAAATGGCTGCCATTATGTGATTAACGAGCCGTTTATCAGCCCACGACACTGCATGATTATTGCGCAAAAGGGCGGCTACGCGATCCGCGACCTGAACACCAAAAACGGGACGTTCATCAACGGTGAGCGCATCCCGCGTGACCGGGATGTGGTGGTGCCGATTGGCTCGGAAGTGAGCATTACCGAGCGCATCAAGCTGGAATTATGGGACCCGGA
>JBGAGR010000227.1:0-13095 GCA_044226645.1 Aggregatilineales bacterium | reverse complement strand
GAGCAGGACTGCTTTGAAGTTCCGCCAGTTTGTATATTCAAGAACCAGCATAAGGTCACGTGCCGACCAGAATTCATAATCGTCGGGGTCAACCTGTCGGATACGCTCGAAGGGTGATTCTGCCTGCGGCGAATCAAACTCGGTTACGTCAGTCACAATCCTGCCTCCAAATCTATCGCTAAAACGCTGTTGCTAAGTATTATAATCAATTCCCATAATAGTCCACCGCAGAATTTTTTGAAGCTAGACAGTGGGTTTAAACCCACTGTCTGAAACCTTAGAAACTTTTGTGGCGCTCTGCTAGTACGAGGGCAGAATCAGGGGTTGACCGCCCACATTAACGTAATAATGCGGCAGCCAGCCCACACCGAAAACTTCCACCTGAATGTCTTTCTTATAGGGTGTAATGGTGTAGGTTTGTGCCTCAGTAGCGGCTTTGGCCCACTTGTCATTGACCGCCTGGATTTCCGCCTCGAATTTCTTTTGCAGCTCGTCCATCTTGTCTTCCAGTTCTGCAATCACCTGCTCGCTTTCGGTCAGGTCTTCCTTACTCTGGCGGCGGTAACGGGTCGCACGGCTGCTGCGGCTCAGCGTGTGCCCAAGACGACCTTTGAACAGGCCGTAGAGCGCCTCGCCGCGTGTAAACATTTCTTCGCGTTTGAGGTCAGCCAGTTCGGTTTTTTCGCTTTTCATTTCGCGCTCTTTCCGTTTGAGTTTTTCCTCTACGCTGTCCATCAGTTTTTCGTATTTGGCGGCCACGGCATCCGCTTCGGCATCACGCTGCTCACGGGCGGCCTGCTGCACCTGTGCCCAGAATTCGCTGTCCTGCGCATCGGGCCTGCCATAAATGCCCAGCTTTTCATTAGAGGGTAGTTGTAAGTGAGCCGTGTTGTAAAGCAAATCGACCAGTTCGCCTCGGAGTGCGGTCATACGCTTGGGATCGCTCAGGCCAGATGACATATCGCCGTAAATGGCAGCCGCCAGCGGTTCGCCGGAAAGCCGCTTGGGATCAACCGGATTCGATTGATATTCTTCCCAATGCACCAATCCGGTGCGTTCTAAGCCGGGAATCTGGAATGCGAAGGTACGTGCATGATACAACTGCGTTTTGCGATCCTGATACCGCACCGAAGCCTGCGCCAGCAGCACCGGCTTATAAGCTAGTATCGGGTCACTGACATTGGTCGCCGCGAAGTGTGTCTGCTGCTCCCATTGTCCCAGTGCTTGTTGACCAGTCATGGTGGCAGGCAGGTAAAACTGCGAGATGGTAGACGGCAGCACCGATGCATTAGTGGAAAATCCAGCGGGTGCGGCTGGCCCACGTAAAGCCTGTGTACCTTGATTAATGGGGGGAACCGCTTGCGATGTGTAACCCGTCGAAACAGGTGGTGCAGCCTGCGTGCTGAAACCGGGCGGCGCAGGAGGCATCGATTGTGTGTTAAATCCGGGCGGCGCAGGCGGAGCACCCGCCCCACCCATCGGTGGCAGTGGCAAACTCCCGACTCCCTGTGCAGCATAGGCATTCACCCCGATGCGTGACAGGAGTTCCTGCTTCTGCTCCGCCATAAGCGTTTGTACCTGCTGGCGTGTCAATGGCCCACGCAGATAACTCATGCTCCAACGGGTATGCACCAGCACAGGTCCTTCATTATCATGGACGTTGTGCATCAGGAACACACGCGGCTCAATATCGGCAATTAGCCGTTCCACGTCCTTCAGATTCAATTGGCTGTCGGCACTTGCCAGCGACTCCAATCCGCCCATTACACGCGCGCGATCATTTTCCGATTGCAATCGTCCGATGAACCAGGTTCCGGCATTGGATAAGCCTTTGTAATCCAGATCACCGGGATTTTGCGTCGCCAGGATCAAACCCAGACCAAAGGCGCGTGCCTGTTTCAGCAGCCGCAGAATCGGGTCTTTGGTCGGCGGATTTTTAGGATAGGGCGGGAAGTAGCCGAACATTTCATCAATATACAGTACGGCGCGTAAGCTGGTCGTGCCGCTCTGTGAGCGCATCCAACTCTGGATATTTTCCAGCAGCAGCGTGGTGATAAACTGGCGCTCGGCCTCGTTCAGATGCGCCGTGTAAAAAACTGAAACGCGCGCCCGACCATTTGGTTGATACAGCAGATTTTGGATGTCGAGTGATTCGCCCTGTATCCACGATTGGAACGACGGCGAAGCGACAATGTTATTCAACTGCATCGCCAGCTTGAAGCGATCTTTTTCCGACATATAGGCATCGATGTCCAGCACGCCCAGTTTGGTAAACGGCGGCTTTTGCACCTGGAGGATGATGTCTTCCAGCGTCAGACTCTGACCGCGCTGCCATGCATATTCAAAAATATTGGCAATAATGACATGCTCTTTGTCCTTCACGGGTTCGACATATTTGCCAATCAGTGCCAGCAGTGCCGTGACGATGCCATTGATTTTCTCGCGGTGGGCTTCTTCGTATCCTGCCCAGCCTTCTTTTGGTGCAGCCAGCGATGCCAGAATGCTGATCGGCAAACCTGCGTCCGAACCCGGCGTATAGATGCTGTACTTGGCGATACTTTTCAGCCAGCGCAGACGATCCGGCACAATGCCCCAACTGGTCAGGCCATCTTTCCAGCGGTGCGCGACATCGGCTGCGTACGATGGCAAATCCAGACCCGCGCGTCGGGCATCGTCAATATTGACCCAGGGTTCAAAATCCTGCGGCTGGAGATCCGGGAAGGTCAGCAGCAGATTGGTGATGTCGCCTTTGGGGTCGATGATGATGGCGGGAATATTGTCGAGGATAGCTTCTTCCAGCATGGTGATACACAGGCCGGTTTTGCCGCTGCCCGTCATGCCAACCACAATGGCATGTGTGACCAGATCACGCGAGTCGTAGTAGACAATATCGTCTGCCAGTTTGTGGCTGTTCGGGTCATAACGACGGCCCAGATAAAAAGTGGTGGGCGCTTCAATAAAGGGCATAGGGAGGCCTCCAATTGCAGTTTTGACTCACCAGTTTACAGTCTTTTCGAGAATCAGGGGTAAATACCTTAATGGAAAACCGAAAAAAGATTCGGAAAATTCTTTGGTAGGGACACGATATATCGTGTCCCTACAGCATTCGAAATCGAATTCGGCTGTCCATTTCATGACTGAAACCTGTGTTTTATTGTAGCACATTTGCTCTGTGAGCGTGGACAGGGATTCATGAATGTGCGTCCTTTTGCATTCTCAATCGTCTTTATAAAGTCAATGAGCAAAGTTGTAAGGATAAGAACCATGTTTCTGCCAGATCATTCTTTTGTCGAAGCACGTCATGCCGATCTACTCCGGCAGGCCGACCAGCAGCGCTTAGCCCGGTTGGCGCAGACGGACGAAAAACCAGCTCGTTTGGATTGGCGGCGGCTCATCAATCCTATGGTAAACTGGCTGTATCCGCAGCCTTCGCCGGAACCCAAAACAGAGTTATCCTGCGAGGTGGTATGCTGCTAGGAGAGAATAGTCCTATGACGATGGCATCGGTTGAGATCATCTGGAAAACCTTCAACACACCGCTGGAACGCTTCATCCGCAAACGGGTTTCGGATGAGCAGATCGCAGCCGATTTATTGCAGGATGTGTATATCAAGATACATACCCATGTTGATACGCTGCATGACCATGACCGGCTGGAAAGCTGGGTGTATCAGATCGCCCGTAACACCGTCTATGATTTCTACCGCACACAAAAATCGAATGTCGAAATCAGCGATATTCTGGCGGCTCCCGATAGCATCGAAGCCGATGATGATATTACCGAGCGGCTGGCAGAAAGCCTGAGTTCCATGATCGACTGTCTGCCGCAAGAGTACCAGGAAGCGCTGCGCCTGACGGAATTCGAAGGTCTTACACAGCAGGAATTAGCCGAGCGTATGGGCTTGTCTTTGTCCGGCGCGAAATCGCGTGTCCAGCGCGGACGTAAGATGCTGCGTGAGATGCTGCTGGCCTGCTGCCATTTTGAATTTGACCGTCGCGGCAAAGTCATTGATTATTATCCCCACTGTCAATGCTGTGCCGATGGCGCTTGCGACAACTGAAACCAATTTGCGTCCTTTTGAAAAGTCATTCGTCCTTAAAGATACCAATATGATGTAGGGACACGATATATCGTGTCCGCTGCGAACAATAAGGAGCAAATCATGAACTCGAATGTCACCATTCACGATGTCGTTAAAGAACGTTATGGCTCAATCGCCAGCGGTCAAAGTCAATCCTGCTGTGGCAGCGATAGTAGCTGCGGCTGCGATAGCAATATTTCTCTCTACGATGCCCAAATGCTGGAAGGGCTGCCTGTTGATGTGACTGGCCTTTCGCTCGGCTGTGGCGATCCGGTCAGCATCGCCAGCCTGAAACCCGGCGAA
Source organism: Aggregatilineales bacterium (assembly GCA_044226645.1). GTDB lineage: Bacteria > Chloroflexota > Anaerolineae > Aggregatilineales > Phototrophicaceae > CFX2. Next base: position 8,710 of record JBGAGR010000227.1, on the reverse strand, counting down.
ACGGTGCTCGATCTGGGCAGCGGAGGCGGAATCGACTGCTTTTTGGCGGCGCGGCAGGTCGGGGAAACGGGCTATGTTATCGGCGTGGATATGACTCCCGAAATGCTGGCGAAAGCCAACGCCAACAAGGTCAAAATGGGCGTGAACAACGTCGAATTTCGCAAAGGTCAGATTGAAGCGCTGCCCGTCACCGACAACACCGTCGATGTGATTATGTCTAACTGCGTCATCAACCTTTCGCCGGATAAATCCTCGGTTTTCAACGAAGCCTTCCGCGTCCTCAAGCCCGGTGGACGCATTTCCGTCAGCGACATTGTGACCGAGGGTGAATTCAGCGCTGAACTGCGCGCCGATACCGCGCAGTGGGCGGAATGCGTCACAGGCGCGATTGATGTCAACGAATACACCGGAAAGATGCGCGAAGCCGGATTCACGGATATTCAGGTCGTCGATAAAAGCGATGCTGAAGGCATTATCGAGCGCAAACCCGGAATGCCGCGTGTCTACAGTGCCCGTGTGACCGCTGTCAAACCCGCGTAAAGCTCCGCAAAGTCGCGCAATATTTCCCGCCGATTTGTCCAGCGGGAAGCAAGGGGAAAGGCTGCCGCCGCGCAATCCCGGCAAATGGAAAATACGGGAGGTGGCAGCCGCACGTGGCAACTATAGGCGAAGCATTTGCCGCTGTGCAGGGGGAGGGGGTCGGCAGCAGCCGTGAGGGAGTGATTTGCCATCTATGGCTGCCAGCGCTGCGCGAAAGTGTCAGTAAACGCATAAATCACTACCTTTCCTCTACTCATCTTCTCCCACGATAGCTACAGGGTAACAGAAAACGGAATGAAAAGGGTGACCTTTTGGTAAACTTTTCGGTGAGAATTTACAAACGATAGCAGGGGAAGCCGCTTCACCGAATTAAGGTGGCTGCGGCTTTCCGATATTCTCTACAAGCTGTATAGTTCCGTGTACTTGCCTTCCAGATACGCCAGATAGGGCTTCACATTCATTTCGTTTCCGCTGGTGCGCATCAGCAGTTCTTGTGCATCATAGGCGCGTCCGTGACAGTAAATGTTCTGCTGCAACCAACCGAGCAGGGGCGCATAATCGCCCTGTTTAAGCGCCGCATCCAAACCAGATACCTGCTGGCGTGCTGCGCCCATAAACTGCGCTGACATGACATTCCCGATGGTATAGGTGGGGAATGAACCCAATATGCCCGCTGACCAGTGAATATCCTGCAAAACACCGCTGCTATCGGTTGGCGGCTGAACGCCCAGATAGTCCTGCATTTTTGCATTCCACGCTTCGGGCAAATCAGCTACTTTGAGCTTGCCTTCCAGCAGCGCGATTTCGATCTCGAAGCGCAGCATGATATGCAGGTTATAGGTCACTTCGTCCGCCTCTACCCGGATCAGGCTCGGATGCACGCGGTTGACCGCTCGATAGAGCAAATCGGGATTCGCATCGCGCATCTGTTCCGGGAAAATCGCGCGCAGACGGTCAAAATGTACCTCCCAGAAGGCGCGGCTCCGTCCGATCAGATTTTCCCACAAGCGCGACTGTGATTCATGTGTGCCGTAGCTCGTTCCACCAACCGCATACTGACCGAGAAAGTCCGTCGTCAGTGCGCTGCGAGTGAGCGTCGGGTCAACACCCTGTTCATACAGGCCGTGCCCGGTTTCATGCAGCGTTCCGTAGAGCGCCTGTGGCAGATAATTCAGGTTATAGCGTGTGGTGATGCGCACATCATTGCGGGTGAAGGAGATTTCGAACGGATGTGGCGCGATGTCCAGCCGTCCGCGTTGCAGGTCATAGCCGAAGCGCTGGGCAATTTCCAAACCGAATGCTTTTTGCTGGTCGATTGGATATTCATACGCCCACAGGTCTTTTTCCAGCGGCTTATCGTTCGCAACAATGCGCTGGAACAGCGGCAGCAGACCCGCTTTGAGTTCACCAAACAAGACTTTGAGCGTGGCGGCGGTCATGCTCGGTTCGTATTCGAGCAGCAGCGCATCATAAGGGTGTTCACTGTAACCGATGGCTTCGGCCTGCTCTTTGGATAAATCGATGCTCTGTTGCAGATAGGGCGCGAAGCTCTGAAAATCGTTGTTTCGCCGCGCTTCTGCCCAGACATGCTCCGCCACCGGGGCGAGGGTGGCCTTTCGCGCTGCCAACTCCACCGGGATACGGCGCACAATGTCGTAATATTTTCGCGTCTGGCGCACAGCACGAACGCGATACGAATCGGCATCTTCGTGAGCGATTTCCGCCTCTACCATGTCCAGAATACGCGCGGTTTTATCGCCTGCGAAATGCTCATGCGCGATGCGCGAAAGAGTCGCCAGTTGATACCCGCGCGTTTGTGCCCCGCCGGAGGGCATCTGTGTGCGTGCATCCCACTTGAGGATGGAAATTGCGTTCAGAATATCGTTTAACTCTGCGATGTGCTTTTGGAAATCATCGTATGCGCTCATGTTCTTTTGTCCGTTTCTGCTGAAAAGTCTACTCTACCCTTTGATGCTCCCGACCACCACAAACCATCTCATCTTTTGGATACAATCAAGGCTTCTTTACGGATAGGCTGTAGAAAAATTATGCTTTCAATACAACAACCCCGTCGCATCTATTACGGCTGGTATCTGGTGGTCGCACTGGCCGTCACCGAAACCGTATCCTATGGGGTTCTCACCTATATATTTACCGTCTTTGTCAAACCCATGCAGGCCGAACTCGGATTCAGCAGCGTCAATATCAGCGGCGCATATTCGTTATCGCTGATTGTCACGGCATTGGTTGGAATCCCGCTCGGACGCTGGTTGGATGGACACGGACCGCGTTGGTCGATGACTGCTGGGTCAATCGCCGGAGTGCTGCTGGTGCTGCTCTGGTCAACGGTGCGCGACCTGAACAGCTTTTACGCCATCTGGTTCTGTATCGGTATCGTCAAAGCGGCGGTGCTGTATGATCCCGCCTTCTGGGTCATCGCCAACTGGTTCACGCGCAAACGGCGGCAGGCCATCGCGCTAATGACCTTCATCGCCGGATTCTCCAGTCTGATTTTTATTCCGTTAGCACAGGGTCTGGTACAGCAGGTGGGTTGGCGCGGGGCATTGGTGGTTCTGGCTGTCGTGTTAGGCGTGTTGACCATCCCGCCGCATGTGCTGATGTTACGCCGTCGCCCGGCTGATATTGGCCTCAACCCGGATGGCGATAATCATTCAGCGGATGCGTCTGTGACGACTTCCGCACTCCATCAAACATCGCCCTCCACAAAATCCGCCCTGCGCAGCCGTCTTTTCGCCTGGTTGACCGCCGCTTTCGCCCTCAACAATATCGCCATTACGGTGATTGCCGTTTATCTCGTGCCGTACCTCATCGACATCGGACACGAAGCGTCTTTCGCGGCGCTGGCGGCGGGCTTGATCGGCGCGGCATCCTTACCCGGACGCATCATTTTCACGCTGTCGGGCAATCGTTGGTCGCCGGGAGGCATCGCCGCGCTGTTGTTCGCCATGCAAACGCTGGCCTTGATCGTGTTGCTGAACGCTCACAGTCAGGTCGAGGTATTGCTTTTTATCGCGCTTTATGGAGCCGGATACGGAGCGATTACGCCCGCTCGCGCCGGATTGATTGCGGATTTCTTCGGCTACGGTGGCTATGGAGTCATCAGCAGCACCATCAGCTTTTTTGTGACCATCATCAGTGCCCTGGCCTCCGTTGCTGCCAGCACCACCATCGACCAGACCCACAGTTATAACGGCATCCTGTGGGTCATGATGATTGTCTCAGCGGCTTCTGTGGCGATGATTCTGCTGGCGACTTTTACCCATCAAAAGCAGCGTCGAGTAGCTACTGATTTTCGGGCTGCATCCTTACGCTGACGTGAGCCAGTTCCGAAACCAGATAACTCAACAGCAGGCCGATCAGTCCGCTCAGGAAAATCGCGCCGCCCCACACATGAATATGCCAGCGGATGCCGCCCGCGATCTGGAGGGTGATGAAGTACAGGATGTAGTAGACCGTCGGGACGATGAAGGCGAAGCGGTGGAAATGGCCTTCATTCACCAGCGACGGTTTCCAGCGCCAGTACAGCACATCCGCGATCAGTCCGGCGATCAACGCGCCCGGTATGAGCAGGAAAAAGTCATTCATCACCGTGAGCATGGCCGTGACGACTGTGAATAGCAGCGTGAATGTCCCGAAGGGCAGCCGCCAGCGCCACGCCAGGAAGATGATGAACGCGCTCATCAATCCCGCTTGCAGCAAAACACTGGTTACGCCGAAATCCTGTGGATTCGCCCGTCCGCCCGTGTTACCGAACAGTGCCAGCGGCGAAACAACCGGATGGGCGTATCCGGTAAAAAAGGAGATCAGCGCTAGCAGGAGCGTCGATGTAATCAGCGCCGGGCCAAGCGCTCGCCAGCTGCGCTGCGTCCCATCCGCTGGACGATTCCAGGCCGCGCGTAATGGCCCACTGAACACCAGCCCCATCCCGATTGCCAGCATGATATGCGTAGGGCTGGTCAGCGCTTCCGTTCCGCCTTCGATGCCAAACAGCGTATGCCAGATCATATCGCCCACGCCGCCCAGCGCGAAAATCACCACGCCAATCAGCGCCAGCCAATAGCCTTTCGGCAGTGCTTTCTGGAACGTATAGCCCTTATTTAAATTGCGCCACTGGTTGTAACCCACAAAAGCGGCAGTCATGCCAAACGCGCTGTAAAACAAAAAATGCCAGGGCGTAAAAAAGGTGTTGTCGGTGCGGTTATGAAAATGCGCCCAGCCATCAATCCATAATCCGGCGATATAGATGCAGGCCAGAATCGTCGCCGCCCAATCAAAACGCAGGCTGCTTTCTGGATAGCCGGATTGTGCCGTCGGTTTGGTCTGGGGCTGCGCGCTTTGTGTGATCGTCGCCATAACTTACCCTCTTCAGCTTGAATTCGATACCTCATATACGCGCCCGGCGTTCTACCCGTTTCACATCTCATCAAACAATAATGTTGCTGTTCACGGATTTTCCCGGCAGAATTTTTCGATCTGCTCAATTTCGTCCGCGCTCAGACGGAAATCCATCGCGCCGATGATCCCGTCAATCTGCTGGGCATTCCGCGCGCCGACAATTGCCGCTGTCACCGCCGGATGATTGAGCGTCCATGCAATTGATACTTCGCCGGGAGTGCGTCCATGTTTTTCACCGATTTCGCTCAGGACATCCACCAGCGCCAGATGACGCGACAAACGCGGTTCCTGGAAATTCGGGCTGCGGCTGCGCCAATCATCCGGGGGTAGGGCTGCTGCGCGTTCACGGGTCATCGCGCCTGTGAGCAAGCCCGCGCCCATCGGTGAGTAATTAATCACGCCGATGTTGTTTTCCTTGCAGTAGGGCAGGGTATCCGCCTCAATCCCGCGATCCAGCAGCGAATACAGCGGTTGCAGCGAGGTAATTGGCGCGATAGCCTGCGCCCGTTTCATCTGCTCCACCGTGAAATTCGAGAGGCCGATCCAGCGCACTTTGCCTTCCTGCTTCAGCTTCGCCATTTCCGCCCAGCCTTCTTCGATTTCCGGGTCATGGGCGCGGTGTACCTGATACAGATCGATCACATCCACCTGTAAACGTCGCAGACTGTCCTCGCATTCCCGCCGAATGGATGCGGCTTTCATGCTGCTGCTCAGTTCCTTGTTTTCGTCCCACACGCGCGAACATTTAGTGAAGATATACGGGCGATCCGAACGACCTTTTAAGGCTTTGGCGACCACTTCTTCCGAATGACCGAGGCCGTACACAGCCGCCGTATCAATCCAGTTGATGCCCTTGTCGAGCGCGGCATTAATCGCGGCTATCGAGTCGTTATCGTCCTGATTGCCCCAGGCGAATTGCCATCCGCTCCCGCCAATCGCCCACGCGCCGAATCCAATCGGCGTAATGTGTAAATCTGAATTTCCAAGTTGTCGTGTCTGCATGAATCGATCTCCCCGTATAATGATCCTGATAAGTATTTGTTTATTTTTAGTGTTAAACGACTATAACGATATTCCTGCTTGTTTGCCATTTAAATTGGTTTAAGCGGTATTGTCAGGAGTTGATGCGTATGACAGTAAAAATTGTCACTGGAAATCTCTTTGAATCACAAGCTCAAACACTGGTTAATGCTGTAAATTGCGTTGGCGTGATGGGCAAAGGCATCGCGCTGGAGTTCAAAACGCGCTTTCCCGATATGTATGAGGACTATGTTGCTCGTTGTCAGCGCCATGAGGTTCAGCTTGGACTACCTTATCTGTATAAACGACCATCGCCACCCCATATACTCAACTTTCCGACCAAAGATCATTGGCGTTCCAAGTCCGACATGAACATGATTACACGAGGTTTAGATGTTCTCGCCGCACATTACTACATTTGGGGAATTGAATCGCTGGCGGTTCCAGCGCTCGGCGCAGGACTCGGAGGGCTTGATTGGCGGGTTGTTTTTCCCGTACTTTACCAATACCTGACCCAATTAGAGATTCCAGTCGAACTCTATAAGCCGCAAAATATCGCTGACAAAGAGCTTTAATCTGGTTTTTGAAAGGATAGCCTATTTAAGGCGATTGGTAGTAAAAAAGGGAGAGTCTCAGGCTCTCCCCTACTCAGCACTACTTACACACCCGGATTCATGACGACCATCTTCAGCGTGGTCATTTCCTCGACAGCGAAGCGCGGCCCTTCGCGTCCCACGCCCGAATCCTTATTGCCGCCGTAGGGCATGTTATCAATCCGCAGGGTCGGCACATCGTTGATGATGACCCCGCCCACATTCAAGCGCTGCACCGCGCGGAGCGCCTTGTTCAGATCGCGCGTATACACCCCCGCCTGCAACCCGAAGGTCGAATCATCCGCAGCAGCCAGCGCATCTTCGAAATCATCATACGGCACGAAGCTCACCACCGGGCCAAATACCTCGGCACACATCACCTGCATCGACGTATTGACATTTTCCAGCACCGTTGGCATCCACATACGCCCATCGCGCCTGCCCCCGGTCAGCAGCCTTGCGCCCTGCTCAACCGCCTCATTAATCCAGCGCTCGATGCGGTCAGCGGCGGCATCATTCAGCACTGGCCCGATGTCGGTCTTATCGCTCAACGGGTCGCCAATGGTCAATTTCTCGGTAGCGTCGATGAATTTCTGCTTGAATTCGTCATAACGCTTCCGGTGAATATAAATGCGCTGCACACTGATGCACACCTGTCCACTGTAGGAAAAGCTGCCCATCACCGTCCGCGTCACGGCATGGTCAATATTGGCATCTTCATCTAGGAAAAGCTGCCCATCACCGTCCGCGTCACGGCATGGTCAATATTGGCATCTTCATCCACAATGGTCGCCGCGTTCCCGCCCAATTCCAGCGTCACCCGTCGTAGACCTGCCGTTTTGACGATCTGATGCGCCACAGGAACACTCCCCGTGAACGAAATCATCGAAATACGAGGGTCAGTTGTCAGCCACGTGCCCACATCCGCGCCGCCCGTGACGACTTCGAACGCGCCGTCCGGCAAACCTGCCTCGCGCAGAATTTCCGCCAGCCGCAGCACGGTCATGGGAGTTGCCGGAGCAGGCTTCATCACCACCGGGCATCCCGCCGCGATAGCCGGGGCGATTTTGTGCGCCGAGAGATTCATCGGGAAATTAAAGGGCGTGATCGCTGCGATGACCCCCACCGGGACGCGCACGTAATAGCCAATTTTGCCGACCCCACCCGGCGAGGCATCCAGCGGAATCGTCTCGCCATGCAGCCGCCGCGCTTCATCGGCTGCAAAATTAAAGGTATCCACCGCACGCATGGCCTCGCCGCGTGCATATTTCATCGGCTTGCCATTCTCACTCGCCATCAACCGCCCCAATTCATCGGCCTGTGAGGCGATAATCTGAGCCGCTTTGTTCAAAATCGTGCCGCGCTGGTGAGCAGGCATGGCTGCCATCGTCGGAGCCATCGCCGCCGCGCGACCAATTGCCTCCCGCACCATCTCTTCGCTAAATTCCGGCACGCTCCCCACGACACTCCCGTCGTAAGGATTGATAATATTCATTTCACGCATCATTGCGACCATAATATTTATTTCCTCTCTCTGCCTCGCTTACGCCCATTTTAACCCATCTGCGTAGGATTGTCGCAGACCGTCTGACGCATAGGCACTCTTTTTTGGTTGCTGCTCATGGTGTAATGTATAAACAAACCTAACCCATGAGCAGTCGCTAAGGAGGGCATTTTGCGGCGTTTATTTTCATTCATAACCATTTTTATCATTCTCGTGAGCGCGATTCTCGCGTTCTCGTCACCATCTGCCGCGCAGGAAAATTGTCCCACTCCCCGACTTTCCATCGGTGGACAGGGGCGCGTCGTACCCGGCAGCTCCAACCGCATTCGCGATTCCGCCACCACCAGCGGCCAACAGATCGGACAAATTCCGGGCGGCGGCGTTTTCGATGTGCTGGAAGGCCCGGAGTGCGTTGAAGGGTATCTCTGGTGGGGCGTGAATTTTCAGGGGCTTGAAGGCTGGACGGTTGAAGGTAATGCGAACGATTATTTTGTTGAGCCTGTCGATCCCAACGCGCCAACCGCAACTCTTGTACCTGTAGGGGAAATCCAGTCGTGTCCCGCCGGAACTGCTCCTGAACCCAGATTGGTAGTTGGGATGTGGGGGCATACCAGTTCAAATACCTCAACGAGCCGGG
>JBGAGR010000226.1:0-13027 GCA_044226645.1 Aggregatilineales bacterium | reverse complement strand
ACAGATGGTGCTGTTCTGGGCCTATATGGCAGTCGTCGATGCTTTCCAGCATTGGGTCTATGAGAATCCCGAAGCAGCCACCAACCCACTCAATTGCGACGCGAAATGGGGTGAACTCTGGGATCGCTTTATCCCCGGCGTGGATTGGAGCGGTTTAGAGGATGCCCGTGTCACCGGATGGCATCGTAAAGGGCATATTTTCCAGGTTCCGTTTTATTATGTGGATTATGGACTGGCGCAAATGGGCGCGGTACAGGTTTGGCGCAACGCTTTGAGCGATCAGGCCAAAGCTGTGCAGCAGTACCGACAGGCATTGGCACTCGGCGGAACACGTCCACTGCCAGAATTGTTCGCCGCCGCTGGAGCCAAATTCGCCTTCGATGCAGGCACACTCGGCGAATTAGTTGATTTGATTGAGACCACCATTCAGGAACTTCAGCCAACATAATTCGCATCGCCGGGTATGCCTCGTAAGGGAGGGTCTCAGACCCTCCCTTTAAAGGATAAATTAATCGGGGTATTCCGGCGGTTATACGTAGGAAGGAATCCCCGTTTTATGTTCACAGCACTCCCCGACACCAACCTCGAATTTCTGGACTGGACATGGCAGCAGATTGAACCGTATTTCCGCGACTTGGAAAAACGTCCTCTCAACATCGACACCTTGACAGATTGGATAGCCGATTGGGGTCTGCTGGGCAAGCATCTGGATGAAGCCTACTGGCGCTTATGGGTGGAAACCACCCGTGACACCCTCAACGAGCAAATACAGGGACGTTTCGAAACCTTTCTCGAAGAGATTCAGGAATTGGCACACACAGCCGAACAACGTCTGAAGCAGAAATTGTTGTCAAGTGGGCTGGTTCCCGACCAGTTTGAAGAACCGCTGCGCAGCATCGCCGCGGAAGCCCGCATTTTCCACCCGGACAGCCTGCCGTTGCTGACCCGTGAACATCACCTCGGCAGTGAATATGACCGCATCCGCAGCCTGCAATCCGTCATGTGGGAAGGCGAGGAAACCACCCTCGTCCAACTGGAAATGCTCGGTCACGACCCCGACAGGGCGAAGCGTGAAAGGGCATGGCGCTTGGGCAGTGAACGCTTTCTGGCGGATCGCCCCGCGCTGAATGAGATTTGGGTGCAAATCATGAAACTGCGCCAGCAGATCGCCGCCAATGCCGGCTTGCCGGATTACCGCGCCTATCGCTGGCAGCAGATGCTCCGCCTGGACTACACGCCGCAGGACTGCGAAACTTTCCACGAGTCGATTGAGCAGGTGGTTGTACCGGCAGCCGAACGTGCCTTGGAACGGCGGCGCAAACGGCTGCATCTGGACTCACTGCGTCCCTGGGATTTGGATGTCGAGCCGCCCGATTATCCAGCACTGCGCCCCTTCCAAACCGTCGACGAATTGGAAAATATTGCCTCGTCGATTTTCTATTATCTCGACCCCGATTTTGGTGATTATTTCGAGATTATGCGCCGCGAAGGCTTGCTCGATCTCGATAACCGCCCCGGCAAGATGCCCAGCTCATACTGTGCCACCTTCGGCATCGAGGAGCGCCCTTTCGTGCTGATGAACGTGGTTGGCAGCAATGAAGATGTTATGACCCTCTTTCACGAATGTGGACACGCCTTCAATTCATTCGAATTTGCTGTCCTGCCTCATCATACGCAGTTACGCTTCGGCACAGAATTTCACGAAGTCGCCGCCATCACGATGGAACTCTTAGCCGCGCCCTATTTGAGCCAGAGTCACGGCGGATTTTACAGTGAAGCTGATGCCGCCCGTGCCCGTATTCAACATTTGGAAGGGATGCTCCGCTGGTGGCCTTACATCGCGGTAGTTGATGCTTTCCAGCATTGGGTCTACACCCACATCGAAGCCGCCTGCGATCCCGCGCAATGTGACGCGCAGTGGGCGCAGTTGTGGGGACGCTTTATGAAAGGCGAGGATTGGAGCGGTCTGGATGAGGCCATGATGACCGGATGGCATCGCAAGCTGCACATTTTCCGTTCGCCTTTTTACTACATCGACTATGGGCTGGCGCAGTTAGGCGCGGTGCAAATCTGGAAACGCGCCCTCGAAGATGAGCAGCAGGCTATCGAAGATTATCGTCATGCCCTTTCACTGGGCGGGACAGCCTCGCTGCCGGAATTATTCGAAGCCGCCGGGGCAAAACTGGCCTTCGATACCGCCACCATGTCCGAAGCCGTCGACCTCATCGAGCGCACCATCGCCGCCCTCGAACCAATTGCCTTTCCGGCAGCAAGAAGGTAATAATGACTCTAATCGACCAACTGCAAAATGAGCTTTTGATACTTGGCGAGCCTCTTGAACAGATGATTGGCTGCTCTCCGGTGGAAATTCAGAAGTTAAAGACCATTCAGGGCGTATCCAAACTGCCTGATTTATATGAGGAATTTCTGTCAAAGCTCGGACATGGAGCAGGTACATTGTTTAGAGGAACTTCGTTCTTTTACGCAGCGATGACCTATTTCAATTTTAAACTTGAAGCAGTGGATTTTCTGCGAGAAAAGAACTTGGCTTTTAAATTACCAGAAGATGCGTTTGTGTTTTTGTGGCATCAAGCCTACACGTTTATGTATTTCAATACGGAAGCAAAGGAATCAGACCCAACAATTTATAGATATATTGAAGGAGATTTGATACCTAAAACTGTAGGAGTGTTCTCTCATCTTTTGCTTGAAGAACTGGAATTGCACAAAAGAACAACTCGGGGCTAAAAAGATAAGCTGGCTACAATTTATTCTGTGTACATTTGTGGTGATTGAACCCACCATCACCGCCCTCGAACCGATTGCGTTTCCGGCGAACGCAAAGTGATGATGCTATAATCCCTTCAAAAGCTGGTGAAAGGCTTTCATGATGACCGATGCTCCCCACACCATAACCTTGACACTCACTCCCGAAGAAGAAACTCTTATTGCGACTCTGGCACAGGAAAAAGGATTGAGTACACCCGCTGATGTGCTGCGAACACTGCTCCATGATGCGGTTGCGATTTCTGATGCGCTATGGGACAAAACGTTCGCTGAAACGCAGGATGTTCTGGATCAATTAGCCGATGAAGCTCATACTGAATATCTCGCCGGACGCACTGAGGATTTTGACCCCGACACCGACCCTGATGCGCCATGAGATCGAAACGAACGCAGCGATTTCGTCAATTACTGCGTGCCATGCCTGATGATGCCAAACGTCAGGCTTACGCCGCATATCGCCAATTTAAGCGTGAACCTTACCATCCGAGTCTGCAATTCAAACGAGTCAGTCAGCGGAAACCGTTGTATTCCGTCCGAATTGGTATCGGTTATCGTGCCCTCGGCTTACGTGAAGAAGAAGATTTAATCGTTTGGGTTTGGATTGGCTCACACGCTGAATATGATAAACTGCTTTCACGGTAGTAGCCGAAAGCCATCAAACCTATTGCCTTCGCCACCAGATAGAATTGCTTTGCAAAGGCAAATTCAGCTCGATTTAGGGATACAGTAGATGTTCAGGCCAGTATATAAGGAGCCAACAAACACCATACCTGTATCCGGCGCAATCTCCTAATAGGAGTTATATACAACTGGTAAATCATTGAGCAGAATATCCACCAGATTTAAATCTGCTGGTAGAGTAGCAGCCTGTGCAAAACCGTCCCTAATGGGCAAATCATTGAGCAAACTATTCGCCCGCTTTATATCTGCCACTGTTGTAGTAGCCAGCACAGTTTTACCGTCGATCAGTCCTATAAAGTAAATAGTCTGCCCGTCCTGCGACCAGATAGCCGGTATGGCGAACGATGTTAAGGGAAGCGCGTACCAATTCCCGGATCTGTGGTCAATTATCTGCCCTTTCCACCTTGGGTCGACCCCGCCACCAAGCATCTGGGTGAAGGTAATATAGCTCCCGTCTGGGCTGACCGATGGATAAGCGTAATCAAGGGGAAAGCTGTTATTGCCAGCATAACTCCCATCTTCGTAGATTTCTTCTATACCCATTAAACCACCAGCATAAATCATGGTCAGGTATATATATCCATTGCCTTTCCATTCCCAATCGAGATAACCTACCTCCCCTGAAGCGATGACACCGAGACTTCTTGCCTGAGACCCATCTGCATTGGCGATCCAACCCTCTACTGGATCACAACCTTCGATACAGGTATCCTGGTCTGAGGACTCGTGGGTGAAATAGAGAATACGATCCCGTTTTGGCGAGACATGCAAACTTTCCCAAAGCTGACTTTTATCGCCAAAGACATATTCTGTGATGCCCAATTTATCGGTCAATTCCGGCGTGACAATATCCGCGTCGGGGTATTGCGTCGGAGTGATAATCTGTGTGTCCAGATTGAGCCAGTTGTATTCCTGCAAAGCCGGGTGGACAAGTTCATCGCGTCCTTCAGGCTGGCTGGCAATCAAGAGGGAATGACGCGCTGAATTGTAAGTGACGCTGATGGCATTACGGAAAAACGGGCGTGAATTTTCGTCCAGATGGTAATGCAAGTTGGCTTCACGCTGTTGCTCTGTACAGAAGGGCGTGGGTTCCAGCCAGTACAATCCGTTTTCACCTTCGGCTGTCCAACCTGTTTGACCATCCAGCGTTTCCACCTGATACCAATTCAATCCGTCCACGCACTCCGGCTCGGATTGGACAATAAATTCGGTTTCATTGGCTAAAGTGCCTGTGATTTCTGCTGCCTGTCCCGCCTTTGCCCGCAGATTATTCCCTGCTGTACTGACTGCGCGGACTCGCCCCGGCATGTTCGGAGTCAATCGGCTAGGTAGATCGCAGACCTCCTGCGCTTGAACAGGCCTTATAGCGGAAAAGTTCAGGGCAGTGTTTGTGAGCAGTGTAACCAGAACGATGATACGAAGGACTATGGTTCGCATTTGCTTTGTCCAAAATGGCTATTGCAGTTCCGTGTTTATCAATTCTAGTACAGGTATTTTCATCGCTGATTACTGCGTACACATGACGTGGGGTAGTCGTATGTAAACTGTTTGCTATGAATTAGGGAAATGAGAGTTACAAAATCGATAGCACTATAACCGCTTGAAGGCTTTTGGAGCGATGCCGGAACCTTCGAATCCCTCCATCACGCCAGCACCTATTGGGCGAAGAAAGCGCAGGGCTGAATTTGCTCTTGAATGTTGAGAACTTTTGTGCTAAAATGTATTGGATGTAATCAGAGGGGATAGCACGACGTTAAACGGTGGGCATAGATAGCAATTGGGCTTTTGAATTACCACAGGCGACATGAAATGGAATTCGCCAACGCCGCCGTCGTCGCCAGTCGCCCATCTTTTTCCCACGATGCTAATCTTGCGAGGGAGGAATCCGGATGACTGAACGCCAATGTTTTCGCCAATCACCGCCTATTGCTGTCCTGCCAATCAGAGGTAGCACCGCATTGAACGGTGGCTGACTGATTCCAACCCGTTTTGAACCCTCGGCGGATAGAATGAGCGCGAATCACGGCTAAATCACCTATCCACCACCCGATCTGCCATAGCGGCAGCAGCAAGAACTTTGAGGGGAATTCTCCCTGGCGGGAACGCGGCAATCAGAAAATCCGTGAAGAGGTGATGTTTTTATAGCCCTATTGCCGAATTTGCCACCATCACCCCCTCCGGCAATACGGCAGTACGGGCAACAGCCGCCGAATCGACCTTTTTTCGGCAACATCGTGACTTTAAACTTTTTACTTTAGACTCGCCAATAAATTTTAGAGTCGTGTAAAAGCGAATCTACCGCTACAATATCCCTGTATAAACTGAAGCATCGTAAGGAATATAGCTATGCGTGAAATCACGGTTGCCGTTGTGCAAATGCGCCCGAAATTAGGCGAAGCCGAAGATAATCTGGTCAAGATGACCGAAACCATCTCTAAAATCGCCTCCCAGCAGAAGGTCGATTTGATCGTTTTCCCCGAACTCATCACCAGCGGTTATGAATTGGGTGTCCGCTTCACCGAACTCGCCCAGCGCGTTCCTGGCCCAACCATCAACCTCGTCGCTCAGCGTGCCAATGAATATGGCGTATATATCGCTTTCGGCATGGTGACGAAAGAAAAGGTCGAATCCGTCCTGTATAACTCCGCCATTCTGGTTGGCCCGGATGGTGAGCTGCTGGATGTCTACAATAAAATCCATCTGCGTGGTGAAGAGCGCATGGCCTTCCGTGAAGGCTATAAACTCCCCGTAATTCCGACAGAAGTCGGTAACATCGGTCTGATGATTGGTTACGATCTGGCTTTCCCGGAAGTCGCCCGCAGCCTCGTGCTGGACGGTGCAGAAGTGATCTGCTGTGTCGCGAACTGGGAAGCCCCGCATATCGACGAGTGGAAAACCTACACCCGTTCTCGCGCTTATGAAAACTCAGTCTTTATCGCCGGAGCAAATCGTATCGGCGAAGACGTGACCCTCAACTTCGGTGGCGAAAGCATGATTGTTGGCCCACGCGGGCAGATTCACGCCTCCCTCGCGGCTGAAACTGACCCTGCGACAGGCGCTCCGTTGGAAGGATTTGCCGTCGCCCGCATCGATCTGGATGAAGTGCGCAAATATCGCGAAGAATTCCAGTTCATTCAGAATCGCCAGCCTGCTGTCTACAAAGCGCTTGTCCGTAAATACTAATAGACTGACAATTTAGATGGGCGACTCATTTAAGAGTCGTCCACTTTTTTTGAGAGCGATTTATGCCCTACATCAAGCAGGTTTCCGACGCGGAAGCCGCAGGAGCAGTCAAGCGCGAACTCGATGCGGCGGTCAAACGCGCGGGACGAGTCTGGAATATCGTCCGCATCATGACCCCGAATGCCGATGTATTGCGAACCTCAATGAGCATGTATTCGGCACTCATGCACGGCGCATCGCCGCTCTCACGTGCCCAGCGTGAAATGCTGGCAGTAGTCGTCAGCAAAGCGAATCACTGCGTCTATTGAACACAAGCGCACGCGCATGACCTCCGTGCTGAGGTCAACTGGTTCGAGACGGATAACGAAGCCGATGCTTATGTGAACGCCATCGCCCGAAATTGGCATGAAGCGAATTTGGGCGAGATTGATGCTGCCCTGTGCAGTTATGCCGAAAAACTCACGCTGCATCCAACAGAGATGAGTGCAGCAGACATTCAAACCCTGCGCGATGCTGGACTGGATGACCGTACTATCCACGACGCGACACAGGTTATCGCCTATTTCAATTACATCAACCGCATAGCCGACGCATTGGGCGTTGAGCCAGAGTCATTTATCCCTCCCTGGGGTGAGCGATAGCGTCTCCCAACGAACAGGGTTATACTCCCACTAGAAAGTATAACTGAGGCTTATATCGCTTCGTACAACGCTGAAAGTGTAATTGACTTATGACACAACAAGCATCTCAACCGGATAAAGGTTGGGAAACCCGTTACATGATTGGTTTTTTTGGAACGATGATACTGGTGCTGGGTGTGGTCATCGCCGCTTTTCAGCGTTCCATACCGCCGATTGCAATCTGGCTGGCGTTGATGGCGCTGCTGATCGCCATGACCTTGTTCCTCAGCCGTGCTTACACCCATCGCTGGTTGGGTGTCATCATTGATGACCGAAGAAAATTCAGTTTGTCACGGCTTCAAATGGTCATGTGGACGGTCATTGTCTTATCTTCTTTCGTCACCGCTGTACTGGCAAACGTTCAACTGAATCTCATTGTGTATGTCAGCGGGGCAGTACAACCATCGCAAGTCATCTATATGCCAGTCGGTTCAATCATGACGGATGCCTTGTTGGCAGTCGATGTTTTGAAAGAAACCGATACAGGCTATACAGCCGTTGATGGCGTTGATCTTTCCCAACTGCGCCTGGCAGATGCACTGAAGGATGGTGAACAGATTTATGTTCCGCTTGCAGGTGATACATCGCAGGCCAGTCAAACGCTAATTGCCCAGAGCGATGCGAGTCAAGAATCAAACACGCCTCTGTCCGTAGCCATTCCCACCGAGGTCTGGCTGCTGTTGGGCATCAGTACAACATCATTGGTTGCTTCTCCGCTCATTAAAGGACAGAAGAAAAAGAAAATTCAGACGAATGACAGTTCTTCAGAAGCGAAATTATCAGATCTATTTAAAGGTGAAGAGGACAGCAATTATACAACCCTGGATTTAGCCAAGGTACAGATGTTTTACTTCACCCTGATTGTGATTGGTGCTTATATGATTGCTGTAGCTAATTTGTTTCTCAGCTCTCAGAACGCCATTACCTCACTCCCAACACTGGACAGCGGTGTTGTTGCCATGCTCGGTGTCAGCCATGCGGGTTATTTGACCAACAAAGCCATTCCGCGCCCTGATGGTGATTCAAGCGGTAGCGATGGCACAGGAAATGGTGATGGAACGAATCAGGATGCAACCACTCAATCCGGCGATGCAGGTGACGGTGGAAAAGGATAAATGTAAGGGTTTGTTACCCCTACAGACGATTTGCATAAAATGACAAGCGGTAATACTATTACCTGACCTTACAGAACAAGGTATCGTCTGTTCACTAGGGTATCGATGATTTGTTGTTAACATAGTTTCTAAATTTCAAGGGGAATCACTATGATAGGTGAATTCAAAAAATTTATTTTACGTGGCAATGTACTTGACCTCGCTATCGGTGTCATCATCGGCACTGCTTTCGGCGCAATTGTTAATTCACTGGTTAACAATATTATCATGCCGCCCATCGGGGTGATTATCGGGGGTATTGATTTCAGCCAGATCAAAATTATTCTCAAAGCAGCGGGAGCGACCAAGCTGGCTGATGGTACACCATCACCCGAAACTGCAATTGGCATTGGCGTTTTTCTGAATGCGGTCATCACCTTCCTGATCATCGCTTTTGTGGTGTTTTTGATTGTACGGGCTGTCAATCGATTTATGCCACCACCACCGCCACCTCCTCCTCCCGGTCAGTCGCCAGAAGAAAAACTCACTGATGCGATTGAGCGTCTGATTAAGGTCATGGACAAGAAGGCTTAGTCGAGGTTTGAATGGCTGATAATCCTCTGCCTGAATCTTCACCACGTAATACGATTATCGCGTTTGTCGTTGTCGCACTGGCAATCATGGCCGGTGCGATACTGCTTCTGACAACCCGTCCAACACCCGTCCAGATCATCGTTAATCCGCCTGTTCCGACAGCCACGCCCGGTGCTACCAATACTCCTGCGCCGATAACGGTCTATGTGACCGGGGCAGTTGCGACACCAGAGCAGATGATTACCCTTCCAGCAGGCAGTCGAGTACAGGATGCGCTGGATGCTGTGGGAGGGACGGTAGGCGGGGCGGATTTAGAGCGGGTTAATCTGGCAGGGATTTTGCGTGACGGCGATCAGGTGGATGTGCCGCTCAAAGATCAGCCCGTCGTTTTAGCCACACCCAGCGGCGGGGTTATTGTCCACATCAACACGGCGACATTGGAAGAACTGGACTCGCTTCCGGGTGTTGGCCCTGCAATGGCGCAGCGCATCATCGATTTCCGTGAAACGAACGGCCCCTTTTCCAGCCTGGAAGATTTGGACGCGGTAGAAGGGGTTGGCCCAGCCCTGCTGGAAGGGATTAAAGATTTAGTAGCCTTCGACTAAGGTTACTTGCTGCGCATCTTATCAAGCACATTTTGTAAACCGGGAGGCAGTGGTGAGTCAAAACACAGCCGTTTACCCGTTCTGGGATGATCGAAACACAGGTGTGCCGCGTGCAGAAAATGGCGCTTGAGGGTTGTGTTCTGCTTGCGATAGCCGTAAACGCGATCCCCGACAATCGGACAGCCGATGAAGGCCATATGGACGCGAATCTGGTGGGTACGCCCCGTCAATAAATTAACGCGAACGAGTGCCTGACCATCGGTAAAATCGCGTTCAATGACTTCATATTCACTGATGGCCGGTTTTCCCCCGCGCGTGACAGCCATCTTTTTACGTTGGTCAAGATCACGCCCAATCGGGGCTTCGATGCGTCCGGTTTGGGTAGGCGGCGCTTTTTCCAATAGGGCGATATAGCTTTTCTCAACAGTGCGGGATTGGAACTGGGCCGAGAGTTTGAGACGGGCGGCATCATTTTTAGCGATGATAATCAGCCCGCTGGTCTCTTTGTCCAGACGATGAACGATACCCGCTCGTTTTTCCTCGATGTTCATCTGACCAATCTGAGGCCAGCGTGCCAGCATCGCGCTCACCAGCGTGCCGGTCTCATTCCCGACACCCGGATGAACGGTCATACCAGCGGGTTTGTCAATCACTGCCAGATCGTCATCTTCATAAACTACGGTGAGCGGAATGGTTTCAGGCTTCACTTTATCTGGTTCTTTAGGAGCGGGTAATTCGACGCGGATTTGTTCACCGCCCTTGAGCTTGATGCCGGCTTTTACCTGTGAGCCGTTCACACTCACTTTGCCGTCTTTGATAAGCGCCTGAATCTGAGCGCGGGAGAGGCCATCGCCAGCCTGCGAGACAATCAATTTATCCAGGCGTTCACCGGGATTTTTTACGGAGAATTCGAGAAAGTTTTCAGTCATTTTCAGCCAACAGTCGTCAGTTATCAGTCAATCAAAATGGGGGTGTAATCATACATAGGTCAGGCATGATTAGATAGGGTGGCAGCGATGTTAAGGGAGAACGCGCAAATTGCGACAGGTGATTAATTGACCTGTTCGAGTGTCTGGAAGTAATCGCCAAAACTGAGCAGATCATAGATAGCGTAGAGGGTCATCATCCACAAATCGCCCTTGGGAACGCGCGTCATAGCCGGATCAGGACGCGGGATTTCGTAGAGGAGATTGTAGAGGTCGGTCAGGTGAGCTTCCTGTTGGGTACGCAGTCGGTTGAAACGTGCTAAAGCCTGATTAACCTCGCGCTCGGATTGCACCATGCGCTTGCTATCCGGTGAATCATAATAGAAACGGTAACGCCATTCACGCAGTTCTTCGGTCAAAGCATCGACCTGTCCACGAACATAATCGAGTGCAGTGATGACATGCATTTGCTGTTCGCTGTCGCCATTACGCAGCATTTGTTCCAGCAAATCGACCAGCGTGCGAGCCTGCGAAAGACGTTTGCGGTATTCGTTGTTGATCCGCCAGAGTAAATCGGCCTGGGCATCCATAGTATAAATCCTGCCCCCACCGGACAAAATTAATCACAACCTTTATTATAGCACATCCACAAAATGCAAATCGCAGATTGAGTGCGGTAGAAATCGCTTGCAAAACATTCGTTCTGCTGCTAGGCTCTCTCAAACCGATCCGGAAGAAGGGTTGATTATGCCTGAACTGATGACTTTGCAGCCTCAAGCACCCTATCATTTTCCCCTGCTGCTCGATTTTCTTTCCCGTTTCGCACACCCGACACTGGACGTGGTACGGGAGGGCGCATACTGGCGCGTGCTGCGGGTTGGGGAGCATATGGCGCTGCTGAAAATCACCTCTCAGGGGAGGGCTGATGCTCCCGAACTGGTGATCGAAATCGCCGCACAGAGCGGAGAAATTGAGCCAGCAGCATTACTCAACACCTTACGACAGGTGGTGTTTATCGACAGTGATCGTAAACCATTTTATAACTTCGCGCGTCAGGATGAGGCGTTGTGGGGGGTGGTTTATCCCCTGCTTGGACTGCCTGAACTGCGAACCGTGAGCGTTTTTGATGCGCTGATGCAGACGATTATTGAGCAGCAGATCGCCTGGGTGACGGCGCAAAAAGCACAGCGCTGGCTGGTCGAATGGGCGGGAAACCGGATTCAGCACAACGGTTTCGACTATTACGCTTTCCCAACCCCGGAACAGATTGCCGCCGCGAGCGTTGATGATCTGAAGCCGCTGAAGATCACCTTTAAGCGGATGGCGCTGATGATTGATCTGGCAAAGCAGATGGCAAACGGCTCCCTTCAACTGGAAGCGCTGCGCGATCTTTCCCCGGATGAAGCCTACAAACAACTCCTTTCTATAAAAGGCATCGGTCACTGGACGGCTACGGTGACGCTGGAACGTGCTCTTGGTTACGATAGTTGGATTGCCCATAATGATGTTGTGCTGCAAGCCGCCACGAACCGTTATTTCTACGGCGGTCAGGGGCGGATTCCGCCGGAACAGGTCATTGAAACCTTCGAGCGATACGGCGAGTTTGCCGGGTTAGCGGCGCGATACACGATGTATCGCTGGGTGCTGGAACAGTATCCGATGCGAGCGGCTGCGTCATAAAAACCCGGTGGCTGTGGCGGCGGCTGTGGCCGTGGCCGTTTTATGTGGCGGTGGCGATTATTTGATTGTTCGAAGACCTTCATCATCATCATCATCTTCACCTTCATGTTCATCGACTATGAACGTTATGTCGGATGTTGTCGCCCCGGCGACATTTGTACGGGGAAATGTCGTCGTTGTCGTCGTCCGACAATGATGTCGGATATGATTATTTTCTTGTTCTTCTTCTTTCTCATTTTCATTTTCATTTTCATTTCAAGTCGATAGTCCACAAGCATGAGCTTGGCAGCTTGGCTTGTTGGCGTTGGTATTTTCGATTCGCCAAGGTCAACGTTTAGCAAGTTCTATGCTATGAACCCAATAGAGCGTAGCAGAAACGGAATGCAAAAGGGTGAACTTTTGGTAAACTTTTCGGTATGAATGTTCTAACCGGGGATAAGATTTTTTAACGCAAAGTCGCTAAGGAGCAAAGAACGCAAAGGGGATAGGAAAAAGGGGGTTTTGCCGCGCGGGAAAGAGGCGTGTTATAGCAGGCGGTAGGAAAACCTCATCCCTCCCCCATCCCCTCTCTAACGGTACTCCGTTGGGGAGTAAATCGGCGGCTGGTTCCCTCAAAGTCGCCGTTCTTCCCGTAAGGGCTGTTTTTCATCTGTTTATCAGGTATGAATCCATAAACGTTGAGGGAAGAACAGCGGTGTCGGGGTAAAATGCGTTACAATCCGCGCATTCGTGATTTTCAATCCAGAGGTTAAACACCATGCCTAAAGGCAAGGCCACCAACGCCATTCACGGCAAGC
>JBGAGR010000225.1:0-12991 GCA_044226645.1 Aggregatilineales bacterium | reverse complement strand
GGCGCGGACACAGCCCCGCCGCAGGTCTTCGTCACATTGGGCTGTGAACTGATGGCTACCCCCGACCAGAGCGAACTGGTAAATGCCAGCCCGGTCAGATTGACAGATGAATCGGTATTGGTCACATAGAAAATCAACTGTGTACTTTCCCCGGTGGCTACGGATGCAGGGGAAAATTCCATCGCGAAAACGGGCAGGCTTAAAACTGGCCCTGTCACCTCAAACGCACCTATATCGCAGGCGTAAATGCCGTCCGCATTCCCATCTGTCGGACGCGCTTGTCCGCGTTGATCGCTGCCGCTGCAAGTGCCGCCCGCATCAATCGCCGGACTTCCCACTTGAAGCGCGTGAGTGAGAGTAGCGCCACCGTTACCCCCCAACGGCGCGAGCAGGGGATTAGTGTTCACCAGCCCGCCTGCGAGATCGAAACCGCAGCTTGTGCCGCTGTCCAGATTCGGGCTGTTCGGTGACGTATTGATATAGCCAGCATCAATCTGGCAGTTCGCTTGACCGCTGTCATTGGCAAGGATCGAACGAAGCACGAGGGTGATATTATTGCGATTCCACAGCGCCGTATCATTATTCCAAAGCGTGCTGCTCTCAACCGTCACCCGTCCCCCATTTTCGACAGCCGCGCCAGCGTTTCCACTGAAGGTGCTGTTGCGCACCGTCGCTCCATAGTAGCTGTAATTCGCCAGCGTGCTGCCACCGCCGTTGTTGATGAAGGTCGTGTTCCTGATCGTCCCGATGCCTACAATTTCATAGGCCGAGGAGGATAAACCGTTATAAATCGCGCCACCGACTTTGGTGGTGAGCAAACCGCCGCTCAGTGTCACATTATCCAGAAACAACTTCCCCGGAGCTGGCAAAGGAGGGCAGCCCGGCGGATCATCCACCGCGCCACATAACGGAGGCCAGGGCGCGACTTCGAAAAAACGAAACTCAGGACTTCCCGCCGCGCGGCTGATGGTCGCGCCGTTGCCATTGATGGTGATGTAGGAGTGCAGGATAGGAAAGCCATTTACCCCAAGATTGTCATTCGCATCGAAGTAACCGCTGGTCAGGACATAGTTTCCGCCGGGAGCCAGATTGATCGTGGACTCGGTGTATGGGAAAGCATTGGCGCTGTTGATAGCGGCGATGAAGGCCGCCACATCACCATCGGGAATCGTAAAGTTTGCTGCCTGCGTGGTGGACACACGACTCAGAATGACAAGCAGCCCGATAACTGTGAACACGATATTACGACGCATAGACTCGGATTTCCCCCTTAACATAACGGCAAACAAACTCTATCTACACCATCGTATAGTATTTTTATCCCATATATTGTGCGAGTGTGTTTACGTTTTTTACAATTTGCAAACAGGGATTATTTGCGGATTTGAGGCGAGGTGTTGAGAGGAAAAATGTGAATGGGGGATGCTTTGAAAACACCCCCGAAATATACATTATCGATACAAAATGTAATCTATTTCCATTCCTGCATCGGTGGATGCTGGCGATGAAAATCCGTCGCATCCTGATAGGCCTTAGCGACTGCCAGCACATCCGCCTCGCGATAGAGATTGCCGATGAAAGTTATGCTGGTCGGTGCGCCCTTTTCATTAAAGCCGTTCGGCAGCACTACCGAGGGATGTCCGGTGAGATTGGTCAGCACCAGCACATTTTCGGCGAAAGGCGGCACGACAAACACATCAATCGTGCTCATCAGGGCGGCCATTTTTTGCATCACCAGCGCCCGGACGCGGTTGGCGTTGATATACTCGACGGCGGGGATAAAGCGTGCCGCGCGGAAAGCATTAGGCCACGCTTCCTTATCCTGCCAGGTGAGCATATCATCCTGATTGCTGCGCGTCAGTTCATCAAATGCCGCTGCTCCTTCCGCCAGCAAAATGAGGATGAGCGGTTCCAAATTATCGTCCGGCAGCTTGATCGGGATAAGATCGACACCCAACCCGCGCAGCACATCCAGCACTTTTTTGTCATTTTCGCTTGCTTCGGCAAAAGCGCTTTCCACATAACCGACGCGCAAATCTTTAGCCTTCAGATCAGGATTCCAGTCGAAAGGCATATCGACCACCACTGCATCCCGTCCATCCGCGCCATATACCGCGTTGAACACCAGCGCGCAGTCCTCCACCGTCCGGCAGATTGGCCCGATTTTATCCATACTCCAACTGAGCGCCATCGCGCCGTAGCGGCTGATTCGTCCAAAAGTCGGGCGCAGTCCGGTCACACCGCAGCGCGTCGAAGGCGAAACGATGGAACCCAACGTTTCCGTGCCCATCGTAAACCCCACCAGCCCCGCCGCCGCTGCTGAAGCCGAACCCGCCGAAGACCCGCTTGAGCCTTCTTCCAGATTCCAGGGATTGCGCGTCATGCTGTCGAAGCAAATATCGCCGTAAGCCAGCGCACCCAGCGTCAGTTTGGCGACCAGCACCGCCCCTGCCGCTTCCAGCCGTTCGACAACCGCCGCGTTGGCATCGATCATCTGCTGGCGATACGGTTCAGCGCCCCATGTGGTCGGATACCCGCGCACCGCGAACAAATCTTTCGCGCCCCAGGGGATGCCATGCAGTGGGCCGCGATATTCCCCCGCCTGAATTTCTTCATCAGCGCGTTTGGCCTGTTGATAAGCCAGCTCTTCCGTCAGCGTAACGACACAGTGCAAAAATGGGTCATAACGCTTCAGACGGTTGATATACATCTCCGTCAGTTCCAACGACGTGACCTGTCTGGTGCGGATCAATTCCGCCAGATACGTCACTGGATAAAAAGCCACGTCTTCCAGATCAGCAGGCCGCTGAACATCCGGCGCGGGACTCATCCGATACATGCGTGGGTCTTCGTGCACCACCTGCGGCGCACGCTGCGCTGCTGAACGTGGGTCGAAGTACAGCGCAGGCGCGACACTGTTATCCAATTGAACAGCGCGTAGGGCTTCGTAATGCTTCGCCCGCTCGTTGACGGTTTCCAAAAGCTGCTTGCGTTCACTATCCGTGTACGACAGTCCAACCATTTTTTCCGCCCGTTTAACATCGGCGGCCTTGATGCCTGGTTTTGATACAGGTGCTTGCTCGTCAGTCATGCTTGCTTTCCTGATAATGAGTGAATGCACGCGAATTTAGACAGATGGGTTAGAAAAAGCAAATGCAATGGTCTAAATTGAGCAATTTGCAAGGATAGCCCTTATATACTATCTACAAATGGAAGCTTCAAGGTGTTTCCATTAATAGTCGTGATATGATAGCAATCAAAGCTGTCGCACTGACTTTTGTCGCTGCCCAACTCATTGTTTGGGGATGACCTGTTTTGTAGTTGGCTGGAAAATCGGTTCAGGGGAACTATCCCTGAAATCGTGATATACATAAGGCTTTATACGTTAACTAAGTGGTACAGGAGGCGCACCATGCGCACCAACCAACGTAATCGAATACGACCCCTTATCATCGTTCTTCTGACCACATTGGTCTTTAGTCTTTCAATGGTCTTCACCGTATCAGCAGATGTGAATGCCGATTTTGATGCATTTGGCGAAGACACTCAAGTTGAAACCATAGCGCCAAATACCATACCCGGCATCACTTCGATGACCGCTAGCCCAGCCGCTTCAGTATTGATAAAAGACCTTTCCCTGCTGGGAGTCGGCGCACCTTTCGCGGGACGCAGCCCCCTGGCAACCGCTTCCGGCAGTACCATGACCATCAATTTCACAGTGCCGGAAGATAGCTATACTTTTGATTTTGCTACTCGCTACGGTGACGGCAGTGATACTTTTACCGTCCGGGGTTATCGTGCTGGGGTTGCCGATCCGGTATTCACGGATACATACCCTGTAACGGAAACAGATTTGTTTATAAGTCCCACCGGGGCCAGTGGATCGGGAATCGTGTTTGATCGTCTGGTTATCAACAGCACGACAGTGGTTTGGGCGATGGATAATCTCGCTACCACCGATAATGCCGCTGTTGGTGTGAGCCTGTTTGAATCCGGCGGCATCACCAATGTGACCGAAGGCGCTGCTACCGATACCTATCAGGTTGTGCTGGATACCGCCCCGACTGGCGATGTCATCATGCTACCGATACCTATCACTGAATACCGGATGGCGATGTCATCATCGACATCACACCGGATGCCCAGTGTACCGTCAGTCCGACCCAGCTTACCTTTACGGCAGGCAATTTTGCGCCTCAAACCGTGACCGTCACGGCTGTGAATGACAGCACGCCGGAAGTCAGCCCGCATGACTGCGTGATTACCCATGACTTCAATGTCGGCACAACCGATGTGGATTACCCATTAACTTCAATTGCTGCCATTACCGCCAATGTCACCGATAACGATACACCGGGTGTCACCATTACCGAATCGGGCGGCATCACCAATGTGACCGAAGGCGGCGCAACCGATAGCTATACCATCGTGCTCGAAAGCGAGCCACCCACCAATGTAACGGTTACGGCTGACCCGGATACACAGTGTAATCTGGGTGCGGGGGCAGGAAACCCCGTCGTCAAGACTTTCACCAACGGCAATTGGTTTACGCCTCAGCCCGTGACGGTCACTGCTGTTAACGATACAGTGGTTGAAGGCCCGCACACCTGCACCATTACTCATTCAACCGGCGGTGATCCCAGCTATACGGGTGCTCCACTGCATGGTGATCCGGTTATTGCCAACATTACCGACAACGACAGCGCTGGCGTGAACGAGAATTTCGACTCATACGCGGATAATACAACCGCCGAGAGTTTGGTGGTCATAGGCATTTCCTCGATCGCGGAAGTTCCCCGGCTGGTTCATCAACAGCACGACAGTGGTTTGGGCGATGTAATCTCGCTACCACCGATAATGCCGCTGTTGGTGTGAGCCTGTTTGAATCCGGCGGCATCACCAATGTGACCGAAGGCGCTGCTACCGATACCTATCAGGTTGCGCTGGATACCGCCCAACTGGCGATGTCATCATCGACATCACACCGGATGCCCAGTGTACCGTCAGTCCGACCCAGCTTACCTTTAACAGCGGTACTTTTGCCCCTCAAACTGTGACCGTCACGGCTGTGAATGACAGCACGCCGGAAGCCAGCCCGCATGACTGCGTGATTACCCATGACTTCAATGTCGGCACAACCGATGTGGATTACCCATTAACTTCAATTGCTGCCATCACCGCCAATGTCACCGATAACGATACACCCGGTGTCACTATTACCGAGTCGGGCGGCATCACCAATGTGACCGAAGGCGGCGCAACCGATACCTATACCATCGTCCTCGAAAGCCAGCCGCCCACCAATGTAACCGTTACCGCTGATCCGGATTCGCAGTGTAATCTGGGCGCGGGCGCGGGAAACGCCATCATCAAGACTTTCACCAATGGCAATTGGTTTACGCCACAAACGGTGACGGTCACGGCCTTTAACGATACCGTGGTTGAAGGCCCGCACACCTGCACCATTACTCATTCAACGGGCGGCGATGCCAGCTATACGGGTGCTCCCCTGCACGGTGATCCGGTTATTGCCAACATTACCGACAACGACAGCGCTGGCGTGAACGAGAATTTCGACTCATACGCGGATAATACAACCGCCGAGAGTTTGGTGGTCATAGGCATTTCCTCGATCACGAGTTCCCCGGCTGGTTCATCCTATGTGTCTGTCGCGAATATAGGCGGTAATTTCGCTGGGCAGTTGTTGCGGAACGATACTCTCGGAACGACGACCATTAATTTCACTGTGCCGCAGAAGTCGTATACCTTTGACTTTGCGACCTACCAGGGCACCGCAGATAATTTTACGGTTCAGGGATTCAGAGCGGGTAGTGCAAGCCCCGTCTTCACCGATAGTTACCCGGTGCCGAATAATGGCTTGTATGAAAGTATTGCCAGTAAAACTGGGGTTGTATTCGACAGCATTACCATTAGTGCGACCTCTGATCTGTGGGCAATCGATAATTTCGTTACAGTCAACGCTGATGCTGGAACAGCCGTGTTCGAGTCGGGTGGCAGCACGAATGTGACCGAAGGCGGCGCAACCGATACCTACCAGATTGCGCTGAATTCGCCGCCAACTTCTGCCGTGAACATCACCTTCACGCCGGACAGCCAATGTACGGTCAGCCCGAACCCATTGGTTTTCAGCGCCAGCACCTTTGCCCCCCAGACCGTAACCGTCACCGCTGTCAATGATCTGGCGATTGAAGCCAGCCCGCATAACTGCGTCATTGGTCAGGCTGTCAGCTCCAGCGATAGCGCTTACAATGTCCTCACCATGCCGAACCTCACCGCGCATGTCACGGACAACGACTCGGCCTCTGTAACCATCACCGAAACGGGTGGCAGCACCGATGTGACTGAAGGCGGCGCAACCGATACCTACAACATCGCACTGGGCGCAGCACCCACCGCCAATGTCACCGTTCATATCACCACCGATGGTGAATGTACCGTGAATCCGGTTGATCTGATCTTCGCGACAGGCAGTGTTGGCCCACTCCCGGTTACGGTAACAGCCTTCGACGACGCGACTCCTCAAGGGCTGCATACCTGCACCATCAACCACAGCGTAGCCAGCACCGACCTGAACTATAATGGCATTACACCGACTGGTACACCCGTTGTCGCTAACGTCATTGATAATGACTCCTTCTCGGTCAACATCACCGAAACAGCGAGTAGCACGGATGTGACCGAAGGCGGCGCAACCGATACCTACAATATCACCCTCAGTGCAGCGCCTACTGCGAATGTCACAGTTCATATCACCACCGACAATCAGTGTACCGTGAGTCCGACTAATCCCGTCTTTGTGACCGGCAATGCTGGCCCGCTGACCGTCACAGTCACAGCCTTTGACGACATTTTCGCCCAGGGGCCGCATACCTGCACCATCAACCACACTGTGACCAGCGCCGACACGAATTATGATGGTCTTACCCCAACCGGTACGCCCATTATTGCCAATGTCACGGATAATGAAGCACCAAGTCCGGCAGGAGCCGCGCCGCTGACCACTATCTTCAACAGCCACACCGTTGTGCTCACCTGGAATCGCATTGCAGGGGCAGCGGGGTATGAAGTTCAGGTGGATACCGATAAGGCGTTCGCCTTGCCCAATACGCTGGATGATGCAACTCTTTCTGCTACAACCCTCACTCGGCAGTTGAACGGGCTTTCCAATAACACCTACTACTGGCGCGTTCGTGCTAAGGATGCCGCCGGCAAGTTTGGCGCATGGAGTGTGGTGAACAGCTTCATCGTGTCCGCCCCATAGCCTGATCTGAATTCGGGGAGAACGCTTCTGAGGGAAAATTTGACTGAAGGGGGTCTGGCGATTTACAGGGTAGGTAATGATAAACCTACCCTTGTGAAATCCCCTTAACCCCCTCCCCGTTCAGAGTGCCGAATTGAGAGGAATGTAAGGTTGTACGAAATGAGGATATCTGGCGCGAAAAGTGCTGGGAACATGACCTCTTCGTGAACATCAGGCAGTTCGGCCTCCTCCGCCACGAATCCGAGGATAATCAATAAGCAGGGGAGATGTCCGTTAGGTGAGGTAATAATAAGCTCCTGTTGCTCGTTTCATAAATTGTGTTTCTGTATCCTTGACATGACTTCCCACATCTGAGTCACGATAATAAATGATTCGATTTGGATATTGGCCTGTAATTCTGTCAATCACGACAACATGTAACGGATTATTCAGGATAGCGATGACAGGGCGATTGGGGTCTGCGAGTCTGGCTACAGCGCTCAACGGCCTTCGCATGGCTTCTGATAAAGTATGCTGTATACCATGCTCACTAAAAATAGCATTAATTGCCGTGTGGAGACTATAAATATCTGAACCTGTCAGGGCATCATAAGTGTCATCAGCTTCCATGATTTCTTTGAAGACTGAATACGGCGGCATTTCGTCGCCCGTAAGCGACGCATACATCATGCGTGCAGCTTCCAGCGCACAGGATTTAAGCGATATTTGCTTGAATACCGGGGGCGTGCCCGGTGGTCGTTGCTGAGCTACTTGATGCGTGGTTTGCACATCGCTTAGCAAGTTGACATAGTTTGCGTCGCGCATCGTAAATAATACGGGTGTTTCGTCCGCGTAATTCCCTACTGAAGCGCCCGGAAGAAAATGTACCTCGCCATTTCCATCTTCAATAACAAATTTCTGGCGAAAGATTTTCCCCTTTTTATACACACGCGCCGTAGTGACAGTATTCCCATTCACTGGAGGATCGAAGTGAACTCTATCCTCGTCATTGAGTCTCAAACGCCAGCCCAATTCATATTCCAGGCCTGAATCTTCATCAATAATTTTTGCGTTCGGCCCCTCCCCTCGCACTACGCCAAAATTTCGCTGAATCGTGTTAGTCATGTGAGGTGATGACGGAAGATGTATAGCAGCTTGCTTTAAAAGATTGATAACAGCATGATTTCCAACCTGGCGTTGTAACATCAGAATTTGCTGATGGGTAATGTGCCCGTGTGATATACCTCCGCCAGGCAATGAAGAAATATTACGTGACGGCGATACGGGTTGCTCATCAGGAGAATTCTTGACTGACATACTTTTATTTCGTCGGCGTGAAAGCTGATGCATGGTTATGTCCCCGGTTTATCAATTAATCCAAGCATAAAAACGCTGATGAGAGGCAAACAACCTGCGGAAATTGCAGCTTTGCCTCTTGCATAAATCACATTTCCTAACGTGTATTGTAGCGCTGGTGCAGCATATCGCTGCGCTGATCGCCCGGCGGCTGCGGCGTGACCAGCGTAAACACTAACGTCAGAATGATTCCGACCACGAACCCGCCGATATGCGCGAAGAACGCCACACCGCCCGATTGCGTATCCGGGCCTAGCGAGGCCACTCCATCGAACAACTGCATCACGAACCAGAATCCCAGCACCCAGATCGCCGAGATTTCCGCGATGCGTGAAAACACGCCCAGAAAAATGATTCCGCGCACCTTCACACCCGGATACAGCACCAGATAGCTCCCCAGAACACCCGCTATCGCGCCGCTCGCGCCCACCAACGGAATCGGAGAATTGGGCGAAATGAACACCTGTGCATAAGCTGCCGCGAACCCGCACAGGAGATAGAAAATCAGGTAAAAAATCGACCCCATCCGGTCTTCCACGTTATCGCCAAAAATCCACAGGTAGAGCATATTGCCGAGGATATGCGCCCACCCGCCGTGAAAAAACATGCTGCGGATAATATCGAGGATGGTTTCCTGCGCGAACAAATGCCCGGATACCTGCGCCGGAACAACCGACTGCGTCAGAAACACAGTCGTTAGCTGCTGGTCGGACATCCCAAGCTGGCTGACGAAGACCACAATGTTAATCAAAATCAGCGCGTAATTCACAATCGGGAAGCGCCGCGTCGGGTTGAGATCAGAAATCGGAAGCATATTTCCGCCTTTCGAACCGAATCGCAAAATTGGTGAACCAATCTTATCTCGCCTGATCGGAAATAAAAACAGGAGGATGGCCTATTTCGCCATCCCCCTGTTGTACAGGTAAAACCTTGTTAGCTAACGGTTATTGGTGCTCATCGGCATAATGACGGCGATAAAATCATCGCGATTTTCGGGACGCACCACGCCGGGATTAGCCGCGCCGTTGCTCTCGAAAACCACGCGCTCGTCAGTCATCACGTTCAGTACATCAATCAGGTAGCGGATATTGAAGGAGATCAGTAATTCTTCCCCTTCGACAGAGGCATCCAGCATCCCTTCGTTATCGCCGCGTTCAGCGCTCATACCCACAATCGTGACCGCGCCCGGTTCGCCGGGGCCAGCCGCCGGTTTAACCATCAATTTGGCACTGTAAGCCGAGTCACGGGCGAAAATCTCCGCACGCTTGCAGGCCGACAGTAAATCGCTGGTATACATGACCGATGAGGTCACATAACTGCGCGGGATAATCGCGGCGAAATCCGGGAATTTTCCTTCCAGAAGCTGCGAGGCAATATCCGTGTGCTTCATGTGGAACAGCACAATATCGCGGTCATTCGGCAGGGTGATGGTGACTTCCTCGTCCTCATCGCTGATGACCCGTGCAACTTCCAGCAGCGCTTTCGCCGGGATGACAATATCCACCCGCTTGGCGAAATGCTGCTCAATTTCAGCGGTACGCACTGCCAGACGGTAGCCGTCAGCCGCCGCCATCGTCATCACATTGCCGTCCAACTGCATCAGACAGCCGGTCAGAATCGGGCGGTTATCTTCTTTCGCAGCGGCAAAAGCACTCTGGCTAATCATGTCTTTCAACACTTTGCCGGGCAGCGTTATATCCGCGTCGCCCCCCTGCGGAACCATCGGAAATTCGCTGGCATCAATCCCCTTGATGTTGGAGACTGTCGCGCCGCAGCGGACATTCACCGTCTGTGTAGCCAAATCCAATGTCAGATCAACCCGTTCCGGCGAGAGATTGTTGACCAGATCAGCCAGTGTCTTGGCTGGCAGCGTGATCGCCCCTTCCTGTTCGACCTTCGCGCCAATCCAGGTGGTCACGCTCATCTCAAGGTTAGTGGCTTGCAGCTTCAACCGGGCATCTTCGGTTGCCAGCAGCACGTTACCCAGAACAGGCAGAGTCGGACGGTTCTCCACCGCGCGCCCTACAATGCCCAGGCCTTTCGCTAATTTATCCTGTAGAACCGACACTCGCATGGTTCGGGTTGCTCCTGCTCACATTTTATCCCAAAATTTCCCAAATTATACTACAGGTGTTCGGTATTTGATAGCGAAAATAACAACCTATAACGAATTGTGACCCAAGTCATCCATTCGGCACATTTTCGATGAAATTCCAGGTGATCGCGTCCATCGTCATGACGACTTCGTAGCGCTTCTTCTCGCCCTGAAAAAATCCCGGTTCTTCGTCACCGCTGAAGGTGAAGCGGTCAATCATCAGGTTATAGGGGAAATTGGCTTCCTGGTTATTCAGATTCCACCACGAGGCATCAAAACCGCCGTTGATCTCGTACTGCGAGGCAGGCTGGGTATGCTGACTGCCGGGATAGCGGTATTCGCCCTCAATCACGGAGAGCTTATAGGTGTTGCTGTAATTCAGAATGAGCAGCGTAGGGTACAGCTTAATCAACGGCCCGCGTATCGCCACCGTATCGCCATAAATTTTGTAGGTCGTCGTATCGCCGCGCTCGTACTTGCTGTCATCGACCTGCTGTGGACGCAGCACATCCGAAAGCGCGGTAGGGTATAGATAGGGCGTGTAGTCAATCGTGATGTACTGTCCGCCGTCATCGGATTGAATCGGACTCATGATGACTTCCGCTACCGGTGTTTCCCGCGTCAGCGCAAATACAGTTTGCAGGAACAGCGCCAGTATGGATGAAACCAGACAAATCGAAACCGCCACCGCGATAACGGCTGTACCCAATGAAATTTTGACGACTTTTCCCGCCACAATCGTTTACTCCCAAACCGAAAAAACACGGATAAGCCAGAAGTTTAAAGTGCCGAGTTCAAAGTCTAGAGCAATTGAGCAGATAGTATCGCTAATCCACTTTAGACTTTTCACTTTAAACGCTATACGCTTTCCTTATGCTTTCTGTTTCCACGCATCCAGCAGTTCACGTTCGCGTTCCTGCATCATCCCCGCGCGGGGTTTTGGACTGCCGCTCCAATTCACGGCATCACTGCCTGTCCTGCCAGCATTCCATTGCAGCGTATCGCGCACAATATCCGTCACGGAACGGAATGTCAGACCATCCTTCAGCGCTTTGCCGATATTGATCGTCTGGATGGCGTTGTAACTTTCGGGAATCCACAGCGGCATTTCGGTATAGGGCGTGACACCCTGCTCGACGAGGAAATCATCACTGACCCATGTCAGCGTTGCGCCGCTCTTTGCCACATCCTGACAGGTTTGCAGCAGTTCGCCCATCGTGAATGCTTTCTCCGGGCCGGTGACATTGTAAACCCCTGCTTTGCGCGCTTCCGCCATACGCAGAATCCAGGCCGCCTGGTCGCGTCCATCGATAAACTGCACCGGATGTTCAGGCTTGCCGGGAGCGGCACGTTCGCACAGCACCTTGAGTCCGCCGTAATATTCCATAATCGCTTCAACTGTCGGGTCTTCCAGCTCGATGAGTGGGCCATTTTCATCTTCATTCGGGCTGAGTGTCTCGTCATACACCGAAATCGAGGAAATAAACGTGTAGTGTTCGACCTGATCGGCCAGCAGTTCAGCCGACGCTTTGACGATACGCGGGATATAGCCGCAGGTATCAATCGCCACATCCCATTTCCGCCCCTTGAGGCCATCCAATCCGCCGTCGCGATCACCCTGAATACGTTCCACTGACGGGAATAAACCGGGGTTGGTCGTGCCCCGGTTAAAGAGGGTTACTTCGTGTCCAGCCTTTAACGCGGCCTCAGTCAGATGCCGCCCCAAAAATTTTGTTCCGCCAAGAATCAGAATTTTCATCAAAAGTGCCTCGTGTCACTAAATCCTCCTTAGTATACACTGCGCTTTCGATAATAGATCGGATTTGACTCACCAAACCCGTCGCATATAGTATTGCTGATAGCTCTATACGGGAAATCATCTTCTTCGAAGCCCCTCGCCCTGAGGGAGAGGGGTTGGGGTGAGGGTCGATTATTTACCCTCGTGCGCCCACCACAACCACTTTAAATCCTTTACCCGGATTCGGCCCCGGTGTCGCCTGAATTTTGAGCGCATAATCCGGCGAGGGCAGTTGCAGACGCACATTGCGCAGCACCATTGCCATTGTCGCCGTTGCCAGCACTTCGGTCATCCCCGCGCCGAGACAGGTATGCGCGCCCAGCGAAAACGGCGCATAGACTCCCTGCTGACGCGGCTTGCTGAAATCGCGGTTAATATCGAATGTTTCCGGGTTGGGATAAAATTCCGCCAGATGATGCGGTACAGCCACCGCAATCAGCAGATGCGTCCCTTCATCCACCCGATACCCCTGAAATTCAAA
>JBGAGR010000224.1:0-13151 GCA_044226645.1 Aggregatilineales bacterium | reverse complement strand
CCCGCTCCTCTTTCTCTCACTCTTCTCTTGTTAATCTGCGTCCACACATTCCTGTGCGGTTAAGCCTTCGTTAAGAATACCAACCCGCCGCCTACCTGTCAAGCCTCGTCTTTTCAACTCGTTTGGGTTATTTTGCGCTTGCTTTTCTCGCTCATCCCCTCTTTGACAGTTTGTTTGTTTTCGGTTGTTAATCCGCTTATCTCTTGGCGGGAGGCATATTCTGCCACGCCTCTCCCACCTCGTCAATACCCACTTTTCACGACTTTTGAAGGAAAGTCCCAAATCAATATTTCCAAGTAGCCTGCTCTGGCCTAAAATCGAATAATCCATCCATAACATGAGTTGAGTAAAGCAGCCCCAACGTGCTGTTTCCATATATAGAGAAAGTGATGCTATGACAACACCAACCATCGTCGTCCTCAAGGGCGACCAGACCGGGCAGGAACTTTTAGATGAAGCCCTGCGCGTCATTAACCCCAGCATAACCCGCTGCGACGTGAACTTCGAATCCTATGATCTTTCACTGGAAAATCGCCGCGCCACTAAAAATGATGTAGTTCACAAAGCCGCCGCGCGTGTCAAGGAAACCGGACTCGGCATCAAGGCCGCCACCATTACCCCCGGCAACCCGGATGATGTCGGCAGCCCGAATGCACTGCTGCGTGAACTGGTGGATGGACAGGTTATTCTGCGCACCGGACGGCGTATACCCTCGATTCGTCCGCTGGCAGGTGTCCACGCGCCGATTGCCGTCGTCCGTATGGCGGTTGATGGCGAGTACAATGCAAAGGAATGGCGTGAGGGCAGTGGCCTGGATGAAATGGCCTACAGCACACGCAAACTTTCCCGCCGCACCTGCCGCGCGGTAGCCGAGTTCACCTTCCGTTATGCCCAGCGCAGCCATGCCAAAGTGTTCGGCGGCCCCAAATACACCGTCAGCCCTATATATGAAGGCATGTTCAAAGAAGAACTGGATGCCGCCCACGAACGCTTCCCCGATGTACCCTATGATCCGCAGTTAATTGATGCGACCTATGCACTGCTGCTGGAAACCAGCGGTGAATCACTGGTGATTCCCGCACTCAATCGGGATGGCGATAACCTGAGCGATCTGATTATGAAGATGTTTGGCACTATCGCTGGAGCCGAATCGGTCATTTTCGCCTTTGATGAAGATTTCGAAGTCAAAGTCGCACTGACCGAAGCGCCGCATGGTACAGCACCCAGCTTGCAGGGCAAAAATGTAGCAAACCCGATGGCGATGATTCTGGCGGGAGCGGCCTTGCTGCGGTATCTGAAAACCGATGTGGCGGTCTGGGCCAGCCGCGCGATTTATGAAGCCACGCTGGAAGCCGTACAAAATGGCATTCGCACCACTGACTTGGGCGGGTCATCCTCCACGAGCGAATTTACTGATGAGGTCATCCGCCGCGTCGAAGGCAAACTGGAAGTCTGGGACTCACTAGGACGTTAGTCCTAACCCAAATTCATCTCTGAGCGAGAGGCACCTGTAACGGTGCCTCTTTCATTTACCAGCTTCACAAATAATTAAGACACCATTGTTTTAAAGTTTGAAAATCGTTGTAGAATGAATTTACGTTAATGAAGTTGAATGAGGTAAAGGTTTCAGCCATGCTTCTCGATACCCAGACTGTTCGACGTGTAGGAACAATGGAAATCGGCCCACGACTTAACTGTCTTGCACCGCACTTCAGCGCACGCGACCATGCCAGCCAGCCCCGTCACCTTGAACATCTCATTGGTGAGCGCGGTCTGATTCTGGGTTTCATCGGAGACATCTGGCAGCAGACCAGCGTCCAGCGCATTTTCTGGCTGGAACGTCACGCGCATTCATTCATTCGGTCAGGCTTCAATGTGGCGCTGCTGATCCGCGATGAGCCGCATATGCTCTATGGATTTTATATCAGCAGCCAGACCCCGCCCGAATTTCCGCTGCTGGCGGATGTCGCGGGCGATATTCACCGCCAATTCAATATGACGACTCATCCCGGACTGGTTCTGATGGATAACACCCTCACCATCCGCCACAAGTGGCTGGTTCCCGATGACCGGGTGTGGCCTAAACTAAGCGAGATGATGGACATCCTCGAAACAATCTAGACGTTTTCCAAGTGCTTTTCTCCTTGTTGAATGGCGCGGGTACGAGCAAACTCGCGCCTTTCATTTTCTAGCCTCGTTACACGCCCTCTATCGAACAATGAATATGTTATTATAGGAACCCATTCCGATAATGATGGTTAGGCAGTACACATGGCAGTCAGAAGAGTTCTCCTTTATCCCCAGGACGAAGCGCGTCTGCGCAAAAAATCCAGCGAAGTCAAGCGTCTTGATGCAGACACTAAAAATCTCATCGCTGATTTGAAAGATACACTGGCAACCCAGCCGGGAGCCGGTCTGGCTGCGCCGCAGATTGGCGTACCGAGGCGGGTGACGGTTGTCCGTTTTGGACAGGAAAATGGGGGAATGCAGCCCGCGATTGCCTTGATAAACCCGGTTATCATCGAACGAGGTGAAGCGGCTAAAGGCTTCGATGGCTGTTTAAGCCTGCCGGGTTTATGTACCTGGGACACACTGCGCCCGTCATGGCTGCTCATTAGCGCCAGAGATGAGCAGTGGAAGAAAATCAAAATGCGCGTCGAGGGTATTGATGCCCGTCTGGTCGATCATGAAATCGATCACCTGAACGGCGTTCTCTACATTGACCGCATGGACAGCGCCGCGCGCTTGTTTATCGTCAAAAAGGATGAGAACGGCGAGGATAAGCTGGTCGAGATCAGTCGTATGCTGCCAAAAGTCTAAGTCAGGAGAGGGAAGGCGCAAATCCCCGCACCTTCCCTTGAAGCTGCTCTATCAATCGATCCGAATAATGGTCGCTATTGATGGTACACCCTGCTTATTAAGAATAAACAGCATGTAATACCCCGGCGGTACGATATTGGGATTTGAGGGCACTTGAGTCCGCAGAATATTTCCACGTACCCCTTGAATCGTAAGCGGAATGTAGCGTTGATTCTCATTGAAAGCATGAGTAACAGCCGGTAAACTAATAAGTGCGGCGGATTGAATGCTGGCGGCCTGAGGCGTTTGAATCTGCATTAGTGAGCCATAGGTAGTTCCATGCACACTGGTAATTGCTGGGCGTGGGCCTTTAAATAGGTAGGGTGGTGAGTATATTTCGGCATCAGGATGATTGGTCTGGGGATAAAGCCGCTCAAGAGGATAGATACCCACTTTATCATCAGCCTTCCCGCCGCCGGCAACGAGAACCTGACCACTCGGTAACAGGAGTGCGAGCGAATGATACATTCGCGGGGTTCTCATCGGGACAAGTTGTGTCCAGCCTAAGGTTTGAGGATTCCACATCTCCGGCATTAAAACTTCATCCCCTGGCTGATTAAAGCTGCGCCGGGAACCTCCAACTGCAAAAACAGAACCATCCGGCAAAATGACCAGATTATGATTATTGCGAGGTTGAGTCATTTGAGGGATATTTGGATTCCAGGTAGGAGTCGAATTTGTTAGATCGACAATCGCAGTAGTTGTGGTACTGTAAATTCCAGATACTCCTCCTGTCGAAAGAATTTTGCCCGGAGCGTATGAAACAGATGAGGTTCCCATACCCCCATACCCTGGCCCCAACATCGTCCACGCCTGGGTATCCAGATTAAGGATATAGGCATTTGCATTGTCATCAAGGGTCAGGGGATTTGCATCGTTATGTCCAGTCATGAATACCCTATTACCTGTTGGCATCAGATACAGTTGAGGATAATAGTAAGTCTTCAGCAGTGCGCTCGCATTAGTCAGTTCGGTAGTTTGGTTGGTTGTGGGATCAAAAATTTCGACCGTTGTTGACGCAACATATTCCGGCTGCTGACTTTCGTTTACATTCCCCTGCGACACGGGCAAAATACCACTCGGATGAATTGCGCCACCAGCAATCAGTAAACGGCCATCGGGCAATATTGTCGAGGTGGGATACCAGCGACCAACCTTCATATAATTCACAAATGACCATTGCAGCGTTCGCGTGTTGAAGACATTCAACTGATCGAGCCCCTCATCGTCAGTATTATTTAGATGTCCACCTGCCAGGATCAACCTGCCATCGGGAAGCAGGGTGAATCCTGCGCAAAACAAGTCTGGACTACCCTGTAGATTGTACGGAACAGGGGTAAATATCCCCGTATTCGGATTCCAGATTTGTGCGGACTTGGTATCGTCAACATCACGATCCCACATCAAAATACGACCGTCGGGAAGCATTGCGGCATGAACCGCTACGAAACTCTTTTTTTGATTACCCTCCTGATATGTCCAACTCATAACCGGAGACCACTTACCAACCACAGAAGTTGGAGCTAGCAGAGGACTCCATAGTGGGGAATCATTCCCCCATTTCTCCGCAGGCACGGGGCCAAGCGGTGAAAAGGTGGTTGTCCATTCAGCCGGATAACTGTCGGAAGCGGCTGCAACTTCGACGATAGGACGCTGAAAAACGAAGACTATCGCGAAGAAAAGTGGAAGCAGAACAAACGCGAGTTTCCCTAGTCTATTGAATCCTCTGCGGATAGACATTATTCCCCCGATATACTCTGTATGACATTATGCATTATGGGTACAAAGGGGATAATACCATATGCAATACAAAACACAAATCGAAAACCTGTGTATCGAGACTTATATTTTATTTCTGCTTATCTGGGGAGGAGTAGCTATTCGTTGAACGGATCAACCTGAAGCT
The DNA here is from genome assembly GCA_044226645.1 of Aggregatilineales bacterium. Taxonomy (GTDB): domain Bacteria; phylum Chloroflexota; class Anaerolineae; order Aggregatilineales; family Phototrophicaceae; genus CFX2. Next base: position 8,386 of record JBGAGR010000224.1, on the reverse strand, counting down.
GACCCGTTCGCTGAAATAAAGCCCGTGTGAGGGAAACTAACGCGGCTGTTCCTGTCTGCTGACCTCAGCGACTCGCGCCACAGCATCCTCTATCGTGGAGACAAAGAATGTCCGATGCCCTTTCTTGTTCCTCGGTATGACCCGACCTAGAAGATTGACAAAGCCCTGGACAAAAGGATTCGCGCCCACAATAAACATATGATCCAGATTATCATGAGGATTCTGGCTTAAATCACGAATTGTCCCCATAAAACCACTGGGCATCGGGCCGCAGGAAGTTAAATCAAAAACCGTACTGACAGGATGCTGAACTTCATCCATCATCCGGGCACCTTGATTATAGGTTTTGTAGAATTCTTCCATATCCCAGGTGCCCTTATAGCTGTAGACCAAAACAGATTTTTCGTCGTTATACCATGCAACTTGAATGCTCAAAGTATTGCTCCAATATTACGATAACAACTTTATTGTACTTCTGCGCCCGGAACCAGACAATTAAGGCATTCAAAATCATAAGGCAAGGGGAACCAACCACACTTATGACGCGGGGGAGTGGGCTGAAAATAAAAAAGGCGCATGATGATGCGCCTTTGCAGGTCTCGTATAATACAAACGCTGCTAACTCGTCAGCACACGGGCATTCTCGGCATCCCAGAACACATTCACCTGCTGTCCCTTCTGGAACACACTGTCCGAGCGCAAACCATAATTCTGCACCCGCACAACCAGTTCAATATTCTGTTCCTGACCGATGCCTACAATATAACGGGTGTCAGTGCCGATATAAATCGCCTGACGAATAGTACCGAGCGTCATCTCAATATCGGGGTCTTTCAAGACAGCAGCTTTATAGGTGGCCGCGCTGTCCTGGCTTCCGTCAGGGAATTTCACCTGACCTTCTATCGCAAACAGGTTGATTTTTTCCGGGCGAATAGCAACCGTCACTTCCTTGTTCGTCATCGCCTCAGCGGCATCCGCGATTACGGCGCGTGTACGGGTTGCTTCATCCAGCTTGATAACACCGTATTGCCCCTGCTTTTCCACCAGCGTACCCGTCATGAAATTGGTTTCGCCAATGAAATCGGCGACAAATTTAGTCGATGGGGATTCGTAGATGTCTTCAGGCGTGCCCACCTGCAACACGTTGCCTTTATCCATCACCGCAATACGATCTGCCATCGTCATCGCTTCTTCCTGATCGTGCGTGACGAAAATGAACGTAATGCCCAGTGTTTTCTGCATGGCCTTGAGTTCGAAGCGCATATCTTCACGCAGCTTCAAATCCAGCGCGGAAAGCGGCTCATCCAGCAGCAAAACCTGCGGACGTTTCACAATCGCCCGTGCCAGTGCCACACGCTGCTGCTGTCCACCGGAAAGCTGGCGTGGTCGGCGGTCAGCGGCTTGCGGGAGCTGCACCAGTTGTAAAGCTTCCATCGCTCGCTGTTTGGCTTCCGCCTTCTTAACCCCTTCCATTTCCAACCCGAACATTACATTTTCCAGGCCAGTCATATGCGGGAAAAGCGCATAGTCCTGAAAAACGGTATTCACCGGGCGGTGGAAGGGTGGGACATCCTGAACAGCCTTGCCTCGAATGAGGATTTGCCCGGAACTGGTGTCCTCAAACCCGGCAATCATACGAAGCGTAGTGGTCTTACCGCAGCCGCTCGGCCCCAGCAAAGCAAAAAATTCACCGTCGTTGATTTGCAACGAAATATCATCAACCGCCCGCACCATGCCGTCTTTGCGGGGAGATGCAAATTCCTTGATGACATGAATCAGTTCTACATCATATTCAGGCATAACGTCATTCCGTCAACATTTAAAGGGACACGATTACGTAACCGTGTCCCTTATCCATCAATAGTTTACTGTCCGAGCAGTGTTTTCAGTTCAATCCAGGCATCGTTGTACAGCTTGGCGGCTTCTTCACCGACATCGCTCAGGCCGAACAACACCTTGCTGGTTTCTTCCGAGGGGTAAATGATCGGATTCATCAGCAAATCTTCAGCAATCAGCTTGTCGTCAATCGATTTCTGATTGGGTGAAGCGTAGGCGGTGTAATTGCTGATGTCCGCGCCGACAACCGGATCGAGGATGTAATCCAGGAACGCCAGAGATAGTTCAGGATTCGGTGCATCCTTCGGAATAGCCAGATTATCTACCCACAGGATTGACCCTTCCTTCGGGATGACAAAATTATATTTCCCGGCGCACTTCAGATCGGGATTATCGTCGCATTCGGTCATCTTTTGCAGGATGTCACCGCTGTATTCGATAACGATGTCGGCCTCGCCGCTCACCAGCTTTTCCTGACCATCATCAACCGCGATGGTACGAACATTGCTGCCGTGATCAATCAGATAATCACGGGCGGCGCTGATTTCATCCGGGTTGGTGCTGTTCTGGTCATAACCGAGCAGATGCAGTCCAATAGCAAGCATGGCGCGCGGGTCTTCCAGCCAGGCCACATTACCCTTGAAATTCCAGACATCGTCCCAACTGGTGATTCCATCGGGAACAGCTTCCGTATTGTAGCCGATACCGATGGTTCCCCACTGGTACGGTATGGTGTACATATTACCCGGATCATAAACCGGATTTTGCAGGAATTCGGAAACATTGGCGAAATTCGGGATTTTGCTCACATCAATCGGTTCCAGCAGCCCTTCACGAATCATCTGGGGAACAGAACTGCCGGTGGGTGTTACGACATCATAACCAGGGTTGCCGGTACCCAGCTTGGCGATCAAATCTTCATTGCTGCCCATGATGGCTTCGCCAGCTTCTTTCAGGCCGCACAACTCCGCGAACTGCGAGCGGGTATTTTCCGCTTCATAGGTCGTCCAGTTGAACCAGGTAAAGCTCTGGCCTTCAAACCCTGTCGGGCAAGTCCAGGTTGTTACCGCTGCTTCAGTCGTGGCATCCTGTGCGAACACGGGAAGCCCCAGAACCAGTACGCTCAAACACAGTGCTAACAAAACTTTCCGAAACATTGTTTATCCTCCTCAAACAGATACCAATGTGGATCACCAACTTAATACGTACTCGCCAGCGTCTCAGGTTTTAGATGCACCCCGATTTTGCAACCAGAGCGAGAACCCAACCAACAGCATCGAGGCAATCAGCATCAGCGAAGACAGGGCGTTAATCTCCGGCGATACTTTCTGACGAAGTGAACCATACACAAACAGCGGGAGTGTATCCGTCCCGACACCGTTGTTGAAGAAAGTGACAATATAGTCATCGAGTGACAGCGTGAAGGCGAGCAGCGCGCCCGAAATCACACCGGGTAATATCAGCGGGAAAGTCACACGCCAGAAGGTGCGCCATTCGTTCGCACCCAGGTCACGGGCAGCCTCTTCAAAACGCGGGTTCATATCCGCCAGACGTGCCCGAACAACGATGACGACAAACGACACCGAAAACACAACATGCCCGATGATAATGGTCGGATAGCCGTAGGAAATTGCACTACCTGTCAGGCTTTCCCATACATCAAACAGGAATTTGAAGAAAATCGCCAGCGAAACCGCCTGCGTGATTTCCGGAATGACGACGGGCAGATAAAGCACGGCATCAACAATGCGTTTGCCGCGAAAATTGCCCCGTTCCAGCGCCATCGCCACCGTTGTGCCCAGCGTGGTCGAAATCAGCGTGGACATGACACCGATGAACAACGTGTTCTGGAGTCCCTTCAGCATCCCTTTGGTGAATTCGCTCTCGGCATTACCCAGAATTTTGGTGTACCACTGGGTGCTGAAACCGCCCCATGATGAAACTGAACTGCTGTCATTAAATGAAAAAAGCACCAGTATCAGAATGGGTGCCCACAGGAAAAAGTAGGCAAAAACCGGATTCAGGTAAAACAGAAATTTGCCAATCCGGCGCGTTCGCATATCACGGCGAATCTGTGGATAGTTAAACTCCGCCAGAGCTGGCGCGCCGGGAGCCTGAATAGCTTGCTCGGTCATACCTTACCGACCTCCTGATCGCCGTAACGGAGATAGACGGTTACACCAATGGTCACGATCATCATCAATACCACCGACAAGGCCGAACCACGCGGATAATTCGCACCCGCGCCGCGAATATTCTGCTGAATCAGGTTACTGATCATCAACCCCTGCGTTCCACCCAGCAAGTCCGGCGTGACGAACGCGCCGATGGTCGGGATAAACACCAGAATGAATCCGGCGATAACTCCCGGCAGTGTCATCGGGAAAACGACTCGCCAGAAAGCTTTCCAGTCATTCGCCCCCAGATCGTTCGCCGCTTCCACGAAATGGAAGTCGAACTTCTCCACAGCGGCATAAATTGGCAGCACCATGAACGGCAGATAACTGTAGACCAGACCGATGATGACCGCCTCGCGCGTATTGAGCAAATCCAGCGATCCCTGTATCGCCCCAATGGATTGCAGCAATCCGCTCAGAGGGCCTTCCGCCGCGATAATGGTCTTAAGCGCGTAGGTTCTGACGAGGAAGTTCGTCCAGAAGGGCAGAATGATGAGGAACATGGCGAACTGCCGGGCGCGGGGGTTTTGCCGTGTGCTGATGAAAAACGCCAGTGGATAACCGATCAGCAAGCAAATGATGGTCGTCAGCAGCGAAATCCAGATCGAGCGCACAATAATCGTTGAATAGATGGGGCGTTTAGCAAAAAAGTCAAACGAGTCAGCATAATGCTTGAGCGTGAAGGGGAGTTCACCGCCGCGCCCGTTCGAGGTGGGTGTCATGAAACTGATCGCCAGTACAATCAACACCGGCAGGAGGAAAAAAATACCCAACCATATGATTGAAGGAAGGGCTAAATAGAAACCTGTCTGTCTCTCTTTTTTCTTCGGAACATTGGCAATGGAGGCCATGCGTTACCCCCGACAATAAAAGCAATCACCGCGAAAATAATAATCGGTGATTGCCATTTGAGCAAATCCAAGTTGATTATGACGAATGTTACGCACTTACGCAAGAAATTCAGCGCCCAAATCCGCCCAGGCCATCATTGGACATAATGACCCTTGAACATGCCACCCTAGCCCTGTACCGCCATGCGATACAGCGCGTGGAGTTCCTCCGGCTGCGTGATGCAGATATTCAGGTCTTTCAGCAAACCATCGCCCAGGCCATAAATCCAGCCATGCACAGAAAGTTCCTGTCCCCGCCGCCATGCCCCCTGCACAATCGTCGTATGGCACACATGGTCAACCTGCTCGATGACATTCAATTCGCAAAAACGGTCAAAGCGCTGATGATCGTCAGTAATGCCATCCAGCGCGACCTCATGCTTCTGATAAATATCCTTCAGGTGACGCAGCCAGTTATCGATCAGGCCGAATTCGCGATGCTGCATCGCCGCCCCCACACCACCGCAGCCGTAATGTCCGCACACAATAATATGCTTCACTTTCAGCACATCTACCGCATATTGAATCACCGACAGGCAGTTCAAATCGGTATGCACGACGACATTAGCGATGTTGCGGTGAACAAACACTTCCCCCGGCGGCAGACCGATAATCTCATTCGCCGGAACGCGGCTGTCCGCGCAGCCAATCCACAGATATTCCGGTGTTTGCTGCGCTGCTAATTTCTGAAAAAAAGTCGGGTCAACATCGGTCATCCGATTCGCCCAGGCGCGATTGTTATCAAAAAGGTGTTTGAGTACCCGCATCGTGTTCCTTTGTGTCAGGAGTTACAAACTTGAAGAAAGTTTCTTACCTGGACAAGGGGTTTAAATCCCTTGTTCGCCTCACTCAACTGATGGACAAACCAAATAAAATGAACCGCGCTTTGTAGGGGCACGATACATCGTGGCCGTCTTTTATCAGGTCTATTACTTTCAGGTTGTCCATAAAAACTAATCACCAACAACTAAAAACTATGAACCCGCATTATACTCCGCGCGGCACAATCCATACACTGCCATATCGACAGATTTCCCGCTTTTGACGGTGGACTGCCGCAGGGTCGCCTCATACTTCAGCCCGATTTTCTGCATCACGCCCGATGAGCTGGCATTGTGAATGAGACATTGAGCATAAACGCGGTTCAGATTCAGCGCTTCGAAGCCGAATTGCAAAATCCGCCGCGCCGCCTCGCTGGTATAGCCCTGCCGCCAGTGAGCCGAACCAATCCAGTAGGCCATATCCGCCCGACGATGTTCGCTGTCCTGTTCCAGATCAACACAGCCCAGCAGCGCATTATCGTCCCGCCGGATAATCGCGAAAGGATACAATAAATCCATCGCAATGCCAGCATGTCCGGCGCGAATCCACATATCCGCGTCATCGAAATGAAACGGTTCGGGAATATCCAGCAGCGTCGCCGTAACTTTCGGGTCGCTCAGGATATTCATTACTGCCACCCGGTCATAAAACTCAAACTGGCGTAACGTGAGCCGTTCGGTTTCCAGTACAGGGAGTCGATCCATCTTTTATGAATTAAGGCTAACTACTTCATACAGCATATGTTCGCCGGTTTTGCCTTTCACCATGACGCGGGTAGTCTTGCCGACCTCAACCTGCATCTGCACTTCATTGAAGGTGTCATCCGAAATCAGCAGGCGTGTACCAGCATCTTTATTGGCAGACTCAATGCGGCTGGCGAAATTCACCGCGTCGCCAATCGCCGTTTGAGTCTTGCGATTGCGTGCGCCAATCGTGCCAACCACCGCCTCGCCATAATGAATCCCCACACCGATGTCAAAAATCTTGCCGTAAATCGCTTCAAAATACGGGCGAATCGAGTCATCCACCACTTTCAGCATATCCAGTCCTGCACGTACTGCACGTATCGGCGCATCCGTCGAGTCGTCCACACCGAACAGCGCCATGATGCCGTCGCCCATGTAATTGTCGATGTATCCACCGTGTGCGCTGATAACCCGCCCCACCTGCGTGAAGTAACGGTTCAGCGCATGGATGACATCATAAGCCGGAAGCGCTTCGGAAAAACTGGTGAAGTTGCGCACATCCGAAAATAGAATAGCGATGCGCTTTTCCTTTCCGACCATCTCCGCCTGTTCACGCCCCGGCATGGTCTGGTCATCCAGTTCGATGTCCGCATCATCAATCACCAGCCGCCGCAGCCGGATTGCGCCCTGAAAGGTGGTCTGGCAGGCCAGCCGAATCTCCGGGCTGAATTCCAGCCGGTTCGCCATCGCCTGTTCGCGTTCGTTGCGGGGATTGACGTTTTCCAATCCCTCGACAATCATCACCCGGCAGGTCGAGCAGCGCGCCTTCCCGCCGCAGACATGTGTATGCGGGATGCCACAGCGCAGTGAGGCCTTCAGAATGGTTTCCGCTTCTGAAACCACAACTTCCTGCTCGTCCGGATGATAGTAAATCTGGCTCACAATAATGACCTTTCTGTCGGCTCAAACCTTTAGCAGAGTAGGTGCTAAAAGGAGATTTTCATTGCCTTTTTGAGGATATAAACGATAATGCTTATTGTACTCATATGACTAGATTTGGGGCAAAATCACTCGCACATCGTTAATAAACAGAAACCCAAGTCATTGAGGCGAGAAGTGGACAGGAGAAACACAATGACCGTTGCTGAAATTATGGAACAGGCAAAAATCCTGAGCTGGCGAGAGCGCAAGGAATTGGTAAAATTGCTCGTCGATTCGCTGGACACCGCCGAAATGCCAACCGAGAAACATAGTATTCTTGAACTGGCAGGCTTGGGCAAGGAAATCTGGGAAGGTATTGACGCACAAGAATACGTGAATCAACTTCGCGATGAATGGAATGAACATTCATGAAGTTGTCTGACGCATTGCAAAATCTCCAACAGTTAGCATTTGACACTGCGCCGCTCATTTATTTTGTTGAACAGCATCCAACTTATTATGCTCATATGCTGTTTATAATGAACCAAATCGCCTCAGGTCAAATTGAAGGTTTCGCATCTACCATAGCACTCAGCGAGGTGTTAGTTCAACCGCTGCGTACAGGAAATAATATACTGGCGAAACAATATGAGGTGGTGCTGTCCAATAGTCACGATTTTCACTTAGAACCTGTCACAAGCAGAATCGCTCGGAAGGCGGCTGAACTACGTGCCCACTATAACCTTCGAACCCCTGATTCGCTGCACATAGCTACTGCATTAGATGTCGGTTGTGATGCTTTTGTGACCAACGATAAGGGAGTTAAACGCATCACAGAAATCAAGGTACTCATACTGGATGAACTTGATCCCCCCAAAAACAAGTCCTGAAAAGTTAGATTGTCATCCCCTAATTACCGCCCCTGAGAAGCTGCAATCTGCGATACTAACTGCGGCAGGACAAATCCATTCACCCGGTCATTGATGGCGTAAGAAACCGTCTTGCCATTCTTTTTCCTGATATGCAGCGTGGCATTCGCGACTTGCAGTTGGAC
>JBGAGR010000223.1:0-13519 GCA_044226645.1 Aggregatilineales bacterium | reverse complement strand
TGAAGTTTGCCCGTGCCTGGAAAATCTCGCTATACATGAGAAGAATGCCGGGGTGCCGGACTTCTTCGCTTTTCTATCAATTCGAGGATACCTGCCTGAAGAGTGGTACTTCAGGCGGGTATCTTTGTTTTCCGGGGAAGAGAAATTAACCCCTCCCCTTAATCCCCTCCCCATTCGGAGTACCGATTGGAGAGGGGAAAACGGAGCGTACATATATCATGAATGAACTGCGCTGCCTTTATCACCCTGATGCAAAGGGAACGTCACGGTAAATGTGCTGCCTTTGTCGACTTCACTTTCCACATTAATCGCAGCGCCATGCGCCAGAATCATCTCCCTGACAATCGCCAATCCCAGTCCCGTTCCGGTTTTATTCGTGCTGCGGGCACAGTCAGTACGATAAAAGCGCTCGAAAATATGGGGCAAATCCTCTTTGGAAATCCCGATGCCCTCATCCTGAACCGAAAAAATCAGATTTTCTGCCGTTACCTGTGTCGTGATATGAATATGTCCGCCGTCCAGCGTGTAATGGATAGCATTGGCTACGAGATTGACAATGATGCGTTCGCACTTCCGGCGGTCAAGCCGCAAGGAAGGATTTTCCGGCGTAAGCGCCATCGACAGGTGCAGATTCTTACTGACCGCAAGGGATTCATACTGGTTGAAAATCTTCGTCACCAGTTCATTGAAATCGACTAATTCCAGATCGAGCTTCGCTAAACCGCGATCCAGTTCGGATAGACTGCGCAAATCCGCCACGAGGTCTTTCAACTGCTGAATCTGGTCTTCCAATATTTTTACGTGATCGGCCAGTCGTTCCGGTGTCTTTTTGAGTAAATAGACCCTGGTGCCTAAGGCGGAGATCGGACTGCTCAAATCATGGACTGCGTTTTCGACAAAGCGTGATTTGAAGCGTTCCACATCTTTGAGGTAGGTAATGTCATGGGCACTCAGTAAAATGGCTGGGTTTTCCCCCTGCTGCGCGTTGACCGAGATCAATGCCAGATCGAGGTCAATCTCCTGTCCATCTTCATTCATAACCTTGGCTTCCTTCCGCTGACTGCCACCTTTGTGAATGACTGCTGAGAGCGATTCAGCTAAAGTGGCAGCCTGGCGTGCATCGGATACCAGCATCAGAAAATCTTCAATGGTGGTGGATACCCGGTTACCGAACATCCTTTGGAAAGCGGGATTGGTGGTTTGAATCTGGCCTCGTTGGTCGGTCAGGATAATGGCATCACTGATGTTATTCAGAACCGCCTCGATTTGTTCCTTGGCGCGGCGGAGTTCGGCAGTTCGTTCTTCCACCAGCCGTTCAAGCTGCTCGGTATAACGCTGAATTTCCCCCTCTAACTTTTTGCGTTCGGTGATGTCCTGGGCAACCCCGAAGAAGCGAATGACGCGATTTTCTTTTGTATCCCACTCTGGTTTACGAGTGGTGTGTATCCATTTGATGTCTCCACTGGCGGTCACTACCCGGTATGTTCCTGCTGTGGTTTCGCCGCTCAGTGTCCGTATAACATCCTGCTCCGCTCGTTTGGCATCGTCGGGATGGAAGAGGGCATAGTTGTTTTCCCTCACAGTTTTCCATTCGTAGCCAGTGGTACGCTTGAACGAATCTTCCGTCATCCAGATGGGGACGACGCTTCCATCCGGCAGCACATCATAAGCATAGGCATAATCCGAGATTAATTCTGATATGGTGCGGTGGCGATTTTCGCTGGCACGCAGATCGGCCTCCGTCTGTTTTTGCGTGATCAGCTTGCCGAGCAGACTGCCATACAAAGCCAGCAAATCGACCAGATAAGAGGGTGGTGGCTGATGGCTGAAGTAATTGTCGGTCGATAAAAAGCCGATACCCTCATAGCCATTCCACAGGACACCGAGCGCATCCCACCCCTTGCCGACAACAACCCCATCACCCATCAGGTCAACATCTTCGTAAAGTTGTGCCCGTTCTGCGCTTCTCACCAGAATGACTTCCCGATGTTCCTCTGTCATCGGATAGATACTCTTTCTTTCGTCACGAATGCTTCCATCTTCACTGGTTCCGAAAGTGCCGCGTATTGTATGCTGCTTGTTGTCGAATAAAAACAGTCCCACACGCTCGAAACCTAATTTGCTGACACCCAGCTCTACCGCTCGATAGCAGAGATCATCAAGTGTTTGAGAGGTAGAAAGCTCCAGATTCACTTCATGTAATGCCCGCAGCCGCTCCTGAAATTCCTTGGCAGTTTCCTCGCTCTGGCGCAGGGCTTCTTCAGCCCGTCTCCGCTTCATGATGTTACCCAGCATAGAGCAGTAAATGACGATAGACTCCTGCTGTACCGGATCGATAGCTGCATTGCTGATAGCAGCATCATTTGAGAAAACACCAATCGGTTCATCACCGATCTGGATCGTGGTGGCTCCAATCCAACCGGAGCCAATGGTATGAATATTCGTGCCATCCCAGGTCGTTTGTCTTCCATCCTGGATAATCCACCAGGGATCGCCGTAATTCCTGACCATCTCAGGATGATCACTGATCGTCAGCTTTAAGGCATGTTCATCCGTCGTCTGACCCCGGTCATCTGTCCCGTAGGTTCCCGTCAAATGCTCTTTGGTTTCGTCCAACAGAAAAATAGCACAGCGTTCCACCTTCAGCTTTTCCCGTGCCAGTTCAACGGCACGTCGATAGAAGGTATCGCTATCTTCAACGGTAATGAGTTCGTCCACCGCTTCTACGACTGCCCGCAGACCGCGCGTAATCGCTTGTTCCCGCGCTTCGATCCGCTTTCGCTCGGTGATATCTCGCGTCACACCCAATACACCGATCACCTGATTGAGGTTGTCACGCATCGGCATCAGCGTGACCAGCGAATATTCTTTGGTTTGGCGGCTCAGTCCCCGCTCGAATTCCTTCTCGATCAGCGCTTCTCCCGATTTCATAACGGTCTGTTCCCGGTCATACCAGACCTGGGCGATTTCGTGCGGGAAAAAGTCAAAATCGGTCTTGCCCAGGACATCCTCCTGACGAGTAGAACTCAATTGTTTCAGCGATGTCGCACTATTGACCACAAAGCGGCTCTGACGATCTTTGTAAAAGATGTTTTCCGGCAGGGCATTAATCAGGGTGCGCAGTAAATTGCGTTCACGCGCGAGGGTCTCCTCCGCAGCCGTGCGTTCTTTCAACTCGTCAATCGAGTGTCGCATCACGCGCGTAATGATGCGGTTGGATGTATTGAGCAGCGCTGCCGCCCCGGTCAGGAAAAAAGAAGTCACGAACCATAACGGCACGACGTATTGTGTTTCGGGCAAGGGGGGAGCCAATATCCCGCTGTCAGTGGCTACCGCCATGTAAAGCCCCACCCCAATACTGCTGATGAGTACCAAAATGAGGCCGTGTTTCCCAAGCAGCAGTCCGGCGACGATGACCACGATAATATAGCCCGGATAAAAATCCGAATGAACGCCGCCGCCGCGCAGCGAAAGCACGGTGATAAGGAACCAGCTCACACCGACCACAACTAAACTGGTTGCTCGAATTTGCCCCTGGCGCATGTAATACAGCGCCCCACCCAGAACAGCCAGATGTCCCAAAACGAACACATAATAATAGGGAAGATCAACGCCGATAGGCCAGATCAGAGGTAAAAGGAGTGAACTCAAAAAAAGCAGGATGAGGGTTGTGACCACATAATAAAGGAGCTGCGCCCGGACGGTCTGTTCCTCGTCATTTTCAAAAACCGGAAGCGTAAAAAATGTTCCTAGTCGAGAAAACATTGCAAACCTTCCCCTCAAGTAGCATCTTTATCGAATGATTTCATTCCTCCCAATACCGCGTTCATGAAGTCTGCTTCTCTTCTAAAGAGGATATGTCATCAAAACCATTCGGACAGAAGCTCCCAAAAATAATGGTGAGAGTTATATTGGTTTTACTTGAACAGAAGGGTGTTGGCAAGTGATGAATAGCTACACTTCAGCTATAACGTTATAATCGCCTGTATGAATAATGACCTTATTTTAAAGATCGGTCAGGCGCATGAAACTGATTATCACGGTAGTAGACGATCAGGATGTCGAGAAAGTGATGGCGGCGCTCACCGAGCAGCGCGTCGGCGTGACTCGTGTCAGCAGCACAGGCGGTTTACTCAGTCCGGGCAATTCCACGCTGATGATCGGGCTGGATGAGGAGAAGGTCGATGGGGTGATGAAGACCATCACTGAAATCGCCTCGCCGCATCCCGGTGTTGTTCCCTATGCTCATGCCGGGAGTATGCCGCTCACCAGTTTTATCGAAGTCGAGATGGGCGGTTTCGTGTCTTTCGTTCTGGATATAGACCATTTTGAACAGGTTTAAAGCATGTCAAAATTGATTCTCGCGATTATCTTCAATGACGACGCAGTTGAACCGCTCTCACAGGCTTTACTGGCGAAAGACTATTCCGTGACGAAGGTCAGCAGCATGGGCGGATTCCTGCGCCGCAAAAACACCACCTTCATGATCGGCGTGGATGAAGACCGTCTGGACGGGGCGATGGCCATCATCCGGGAAACGTGCAGCCCGTTCAGCCGTCCAGAAGGTCATGCCGCTACCATTTTTGTGCTGAACGTTGCCCAATTCGAACGCGCGTGATAATTTACTCCTCATTCCGCCAGACGCGCGTGCCTTCAGCAAAGCTGGGGGAGGGGAAGCTGACCAGATCGATGCGCCAGGGAGTCAGTTTCAGTACGCCGAAATCGACATCGACCCCTTTAAAAGTCGTGCCGGGGTCATAGCCCAATGGTTCCGGCGCGTTCTTGAACAAATCCCAGATGCGTTGTTTCGTCGTCAGATCGTCTATCCATTCGGCGGTGCAGTCCACATACACAGGGCGATGAATTTCCGTGATATAGGCCAGCGACAGGTACGGATTTTTCGTCAGATGCTTGCTCTTGTGCGATCCGAGCGTCGTGCCAATCCAGCCCGTTGAACCTTCCCAGATGGGATGCAGGATGCGCGAACGGGGACGGCCTTTGCTGTCGACAGTCGCCACACTGCAATACACCATCTTATTGACCCGCTCGATAAATTCTGTCTCAATTTCCGCAAAAGTCTGAACGTACAAAATGAATGCTCCTTTTGAATAACATGGGAAGCTCAAGTCCGGGGCATCATCTTCCCAAAAGGTAGTCTTTTACTTCCAAACGCATAACCAGAAGTGAAGATACATGACAATCGTCACTGTCACCACCTGCTTATTCGATCTATGCTGAATTGAACAATGAGCCTGTGAGGGTAGAAAAATGTACGTCAAGATCAATCGCAATGTGTGCGACCACCAGCTACCGATTTGTGAACGCTGTCTGGGGAAGTTCCTCGCCAATCCAGAGGGTTACGAGCGCCAGTGTTTCGAAGAAATTCGCGACGATGGCAGCGAACTGCTCACCATTGACCTGCATACCGGCGACCACGATGTCCGCCTCGAACTCACTGAAGAACAGCGCAAGATGATGGGCGGCGAAGGCTGGGCAAAATTTGTCGATTTCGCTGTGCCCATGTACCGGGATAAGAAAGAAAAACACGACTAACATCCACCTTATAGATGTTTTTTAGGATCCGTTTTTATCGCTTCCGCCGCAGCCTCAGCGCGTGGAATATATAACGTCTGTCTAAAACGCGCGCTCCGCAGATCGCTACGCCGCAAATAAAAGACCCCGCTCACAGAACGAGGTCTTTTCTGAAGTCCATTTGAGAATGCTGAACTAGATGGGTGTAATCACCTGAATATTGCCGGGGGCAGGGGAACCGATGCCGAGCGGGCTGCAATCGCCGTAGTAACCCGTAGCGAAACCATTCTTGCTGTCCCAGATCAGCCAACCACTGTAGCTGTTATCCAGCTCAAAGGAGCCGATCCAGGTAAAGTAGCCACCGTTAGCGCCATTCAGAACGGCTGATGAAGCAGCTTCGAACACGCCGGGACCCACTTCGATATAGCAGGTCATGTCAACGCCGCCCAATTCGTTTTTCTCTTTAACTTCCGGGGGCAGAACCCAGATCAGCCAGCCGGGGAAATCCGCACGGCTCAGTAAACCATGACGGAAGCGGATCAGATACCAGCCTGCCTGCCACAGCAGATCACTGTCGCATTTGTCTTCCAGTTGACCGCCCTCATAGCAGTCATTGGCGCGTTCGTTGACCGCCGGGTCATTGGGATTGCCCTGATCGTCAACCGAATCAGCGGCCTTGATAGCCGAGAAGGACAGAACCAGCAGCAGAGTCAGCAGCAGTGCGGGGATGATGCGTTTCATAATACTTGGAATTTCCTTTGTTGAATAAAGCATTGAGCATTGAGATTAACAATAACGGAAAATCAATTTTTCCAGAATTAATGTTTGTGAAAAGTTTGTAACATTATTTAATGAAATTAAATTTGTTATAAAAGAAAGTACATTTGAGGGGAAGTTTTGGGCGCGAACCCAGCACAACGATTCAAACCAGAGGCATTGCCCCGGAATGCAAAACGGCACTGGGCAAACTTGGTTAAAGCTTGACCAGCGCCATAATATCCCAGCCAAGGGATTTCTTTATTGGGTTTTTAGAGCCATAGCAAACAAAAAAGACGATGAGTGTTTTTGGGTCTTGTGAAGTCCTTCTGCCAGAGCCGTTGTCGCTACAACTGAAGGCTCTTTTATGCGATTATTAAGTTGCAAAAGACACTCTTTAGCCAGGGGATTCACATTTTGCGTGATTTGTGGTACATTGAGGTTGCTTAGACGACAATGTACATGGTTCTATCACAGAACCAAACCCCCAGCGCCCTTTATTCGCCAATATCGGGCGCTTTGGTTTTAGTGCCGGTACGCTATCTTGCGCACTTGAATCATATTATAGTGTCAATTTAATAGTTGTCAAGCTATGATTTTGGAGTTCGTTTGGGGTGAGGCCCATGCCGGGTATTTTCAATGTCAGCCACTAAATCCGGCAGCCACAATTCATAACGCCGCGCCCGATAGCGTACCTTAATAGGGCGTTCATTTTCCGGCTGTCGCCAAATTTTATAAGCGATTTGCCGTAAATAATCGACGTTGTAACCCGTAATCTCCGCACCCTCGATGGTATTGACCCAAATTTCTTCAACCGCTTGGTGATTTAGTGTAGACATGCCAGATGGATTCCGCTCATTGAGATAATTCATAAGATCAGGCAGCCAGATCGCATATGCGCGTGCTTGTTTACGGACACGAATGAAGCGCTCATCTTCCGGCAAACGCGCATTTTCCCGCGCTAATCTACGCACATGATCGGGATGAAAACCGGTTGCTTCTGCTCCCTCGGCAACATTCACCCACGTTTCTTCAACGATATTCGGCTGATCGCTCACACACACACCTGCAATACTACGGCTCTTCCCTCATTATAGCCAAATATGTCTGTTTAGGCAGGGTTTCCCCCTCAACACATCGCACGAATCCCAAACGGCACTGTTCCAGATTAGCATGGAGAGCGCCGCTTGTGTTGATAGGCAATTTAACAATTCAGAACTTTAGCACAACTAACAATAAGCATCTTTTGAGGGAGTGTTTTTCTTTACAGGTATGGTAATTGTCAAGTTATTTGGGATTCTTTTTGAACGGCCCATGTCCATGATCTTCAATATATTTCACGAGATCAGGCAGCCAAATATCGTAGCCCCATTTTCGCTTGCGAATACCCCGGATTAAACGTTCTTCTTCAGGTAATTTCCAGTTATCACGCGCCAGCTTTTGAACATGATCGCGATGATACCCGGTAATTTCTGCGCCTTCTCCGGTGCTAACCCAAATTTCTTCAATGACAGTCGGCTGATCGGTCACACACACACCTGCAATACTACGGCTCTTCCCTCATTATAGCCAAATATGTCTGTTTAGGCAGGGTTTCCCCTCAATCCATATGCGCAGCGTGTCTTTTGTCGGGGTGTATCTAAGCCACACTCATGTTCAAAACGAGTGCAGGCGAAAGCACTTTAAAGTTTTTGCTTTAGACTTTTGACTAAATGCTCAGGGTTTTGTCACGGGAGGAAGGGGTCGCCCGATAACCCGCTTGACCTCTTCAAAAAAAGTGCTCATGCGGAAGGGTTTGGCGATAAAGTAATCAAATCCAGCTTGCAGAAGTTGGTTGCGGTCAGCGGGATGGACATGAGCGGTTAGCGCTATCACCGGAAGTGCGCCGAACGCCTTGCGGATTTCCTTTAATACTTCCCAACCATCCATTTCTGGCATGGAAATATCCAGCATCACCAGATCGACGCGATGTTCTTTCAGGAGCTTCAATCCATCCGGGCCGTTTTTCGCCGTCAGAACCTTGATGCCTACAGAGGTAAGAATGATTTTGGCAACCTCGATGTTATCCGGCTGGTCGTCGATAATGAGAATAATCAGACCTGAAAGTTCATTGCCAAAATTCATCGTGATATTCCGTCTGGATAGGTGTGGCGCTGGCGTGAAGGTAATCCGGTCATGCGACCCGGCATGGATACATGAGGCATAAGCAGTCTGATGACAGCGAACATTAATAAGACTTGCAGCTTATCCCAATCATCCCGGATGCGTGGGCGCTCATAGCATGTACTATACCCAATTTTGTAAACGCTTGCACGAATTTCAAACGTTACAAAAGTCACGTTCGCCGCTTCAAATCCTCATTTCAAACACATGCTTATCCTGCAAACCACACCCATCCGGCTGTCGTAGGGGCGCATCGCGATGCGCCCTCTAGGACAAACTGCTCCCGCGCCAACACACTCCGCTCGATGGCAAAAGCTGCTCTTTGTCTTTCCTAATCGCTAACCGCTAAAAGCTAACCGCTCCCACCTGGTTTGTCCCACACAAACTTTCTCATCCATCGCCTGCCGCGCGTCCCATCCCCCTCGGCGACTTCGAGGGAAACTGCCGCCAACACGTCGTAATAAAAAGTGTAATGTTACCTGTTCCTACCTGTTTATCACGTTAATTTTTCCCTACACTATCCACAGCGATTCGTCCCATGCTTCCCGAACGACTATAATTCGAATAGAAGCTTTCCGTACAGCGCAGCGGATAACTATGTACTATATCAGTTCCATCATCAGCAAAATCAATTTCTTCGTTTTTCGAGCCGGGAACGCCGTCTTTGGCCCCTTCCGCACGATAGGCTACAACATCCGCTCGCTCTCACGCTTCAATCCCCTGCGCATGATGCGCCAATCCTTTTACGGTGTTGAATCGCAAATCCGCACCATCCTGCGCCTGCCGCCTTCCAATGTGTCGGTCAAAAAGCCCAACTTATCCGCCGATGTGCCGCGCAACCAGCGCACCAATCGCTGGCGAAATCGCAGCCGTACACGGGTCGCCCAACGCGCCCAGTATTCGCAAATTCACCTGACACGGCAGGACAGCGATCAACCCACTGTCATCCACATCGGAACGGTTATCGGGCGCAGCACAGCCGAAATCGTGCTGGAAAATCCTACTCACAAGCTGGTGCAGTTCCGCTTTTCGCAGGTTGATCCCCAGCAGTACAAAGCACCCATGCTGCTGACGTACATGGCAGGTGAAGCAGTCGTGCAGGTCAACGGTGTTGAAGTCCAGCATGAAGCGCCGCTGCCTGACCATGCCACCATTCAGGTTGATAAGCAGGTTTACGACTCCCAGTTGTATGCCTGGGATAAAGCGCCCATCGTGACGCGGGTCGATGCTGGCTGGGCAACCGATGTTGGCCCGGAACGCAGCGAAAATCAGGATGCGATTGGCCTCTACCAGCATGAAAGCATGTATCTCTTCGCCATCGCTGACGGCGTAGGGAACGGGGAATACGGTGCGCAGGTCAGTGAGTTCGCCATTCGCTATCTGCTGGCGGCCTTCCATAAAAATGTGAAGTATTCCCTGAAATGGGAAGATGTGCTGACCAAAGCCTTTAAATACATCAATGCTGAGGTGCGTCATTTCGCCCGTCATTCACCCACATCCGAAGGCACAACGCTGACGGCAGTGGTCATCAAGGGCATGGAAGCGCATGTGGCGCATGTCGGTGATTCGCGTTTGTATCACGAACATGCCGGGACGCTGCGCCAGGTCACTACCGATCATAAAGAGCAGCAGCCCATTGAGCAGGAAACGCGCGTCCTCAACGAGTCGGCTGAACCGCCCAGAATGCGCGAGGTGCTTTCCAAAGCGATTGGAAAAGCCGATACGATTCATCCGGATGTGTTCAGCATTCCACTTCAGCCGGAAGATCGTCTGCTGCTCTGCACCGATGGCGTTACGGGTGTAATTCCGACTGAGGACATAACCGAAATTTTCCCGACTATGAAAGCAGGTCGGTTAGCAGGGCATCTGGTTCAACTGGCTGTCGAGCGGGGAACCAAAGATAACGTCAGCGCGGTTGCTATCGACGTGCTGAAAGACCCGTATGTTGAGGATGCCTGGGTCGCAGACAATGAAGCGCGTATCTATGCCGGGTATAAGTCGTCCTGGCCTATGCGCATGAAACGTCCGCGTGAGCTGTACACCAGTTATCCGGTAGAGAGCCGCAATGGATGCTGGGTGACGCTGGCGGTGATTATGGTGATCGCGATTGTCGCCTTCGCGGTTATTCGCTCACTGGGGCAGGGGAATAACAACACAGCCGCACAAAGCGAAATTATCGCTTCGCCCTCGGAAGCAGTCGTTGAAACGGTTGTCACGGAAACGCCTTCGCCCACAGCGATACCTGTGCTTTCCGCTACGCCGATTCCACCCAGTGCTACCTCACTGGCAACGCTTCCACCAATCGCGACGCGGATTCGCCCAACGCCGACACCTTTAATTCCACCAACGCCTATTCCACCAACCAGCACCCTGCGTGCGTCCGCCTTAGGCGCAGCACTACCAGAGGCAGAGATTTAGGGTTATGCTTATTCGCCTGAGAACCACCCCCCGAAATCGGAGTTTTCAAATGCGCTATCGCCTGATTGGGATTTTGCTGCTCCTCAGCCTGACTGGATTGACGGTTCACGCGCAGGATGCGATACCTGCCTCGCCCCAGGCTGCTTTTCTGCCGTACCAATGCACGTTCCAGACGGACACGAACAGCGCCGAAATTCATGCGGTGCTGATGGGGTCGAATGGGCAGCCCATTTCTCCCAACAGCTATATTTACCGCGTGACTCCGGCAGGTAGCGACCAGCCGTTATCCGCGGAAAAAGTGGAAGTTGCCCCGGTTGTAGACCGTCCACCGCTGCAAATGATCCTGGTGCTGGACATCACCGAAACAGTGCCGATTGAGCAGATTGTCAACGCCATCAGCACGCACCTCGCACCGCAGTTGAATGTACAGGATCAGGTCGCGCTGCTGGCCTTCAGCGAATCCATTTCGCCCATTACGCAGTTTTATACCGACAAAAATCGCCTGATTAACGAGCATATGATCGACCTGCCCACGCTGGGCGGTGATAACCGGCTGTATGATGCGATGCTTCAGGCGGTGTCGAGCTTTCCATTTAATAACCAGGCGCGCAAAGTCGTGCTGGTGCTGACCGATTCGGGGCGGCGGAATTTCCAACAAACTCCGTCTGATGCCATCATCCGCAAGGCGCAAAGTGAGCAGGTCGAGATTTACCCGATTGGTTTTTACTCGCGTGATAAGCCGGATGTCGCAGAACTGCAAACCATTGCCAACGGAACGGGTGGCTTCGGCTGGTTTTATACCGATAAACAGAATACTCGCGCTTCGATTGAAACGGCGGTCAGCACTGATCTGGATGAGTTTGTCCGCACCCTGAACAGCGAAATCGCCCTGAAAGTCGATATGCAGGGCATGAAACCGGATGCTGGTGGACGGGTCACGCTCAATATCGAAATTGACCCGGATAACGAAGCGCCTTTATCCGCACAGATAAACTGTCCGGTGGAAACACTGAGCCATTCGATCACCTTTATCGACCAATTCGATAACAAGCCCGTGACAGGGCAGGTGGATATTGGTGTCGCGGTGGATTCCGATTTGAGCACGGATGAACTGCGCATCGTGTTCCGGCTGAACAACGAAATCGTGCAAAATTCCAGCAGCACGATTTATACCTTCAGCGCGGGTGACGTGTATCCGGGTTTTTACACCGTTGGCGCACAGCTCTGGGATAAAAACAATGAGACGCTGGCGACTACGCCTACCGCTTTGCGTATCTATGCCCAGCAAAAGCTGCAACTGAACATTATCGGGAGCAATCCCACGAATTTAAGCGGCGCGGTACGCTTTGATGTGACGGGCAGAGCGGATTTCGCGCTTCCGGCGGCGCAGTTCACGATTGCCCCGGTGACGGATACCTCGCAAACCCTGCCGTTGGGGAGCGCCGCTTTCGGGAGCGATGGTCACGCCGTCTTAGCGATGGATGATGTTTACACGCGGATAAAGGCGCTTTACCCGAATGTCACGTCGCAGGATTCGTTCCAGATCAGCGCGTATGTTTCGGGCGTAGCGGCTGGAGACCCGCCGCTGGCTTACAGCAATAATCAGATTGTCTCGGTCACAACGCCGGATTCCGCTCAACCCGCCGCCTCGACAGCCGAACAAACCCCTTCGACGATTATCATTCCTTATCCGGCTGATTTTGTGAGCAATGCGCTTCCCATAGGGGCGATTTTGCTCCTGCTGCTCATCAATTATCTGCTGTTCCGGGCGATTGGTCGCAAGCGGATTCAACGGCTGATGAACAACCCGGATGATACTGAACTGAGTCCCAATCTGATGACGCTGACGGTGCATCGAGGGGACACGCGCCAACCGTATACCCTGACAAAAAAGACCATGACTATCGGGCGGGGTTCATCGAACGACATCAATTTAGGGGACGACCCCAGTATTTCACGGCAGCATGGTGTGGTGATGTGGCGCAAGAAGGGCTGGTACTACACCAACCGCAAGGGGCCAGTGATGACGCGCATTAACGGAAAACGCTACCGGGGACTGATTTTCTATAAGCTGGAACCCGTGACGGAAATTGAAATCGGGCATACGCTGCTGCTGTTCCACCCGAATACGCAGCAGGACATTTCGGATTTCATCAAGACGAATCTCTAAAGTAAGTTACCGAAAGAAACGAGATTAACCCCCACCCCAGCCCTCCCCCGTAAACGAGGGAGGGAGTAATTTCCAGTGAGAGGATATTTTTGCTTAAGACTTTCGAGAACTCACTTAAGTGCTGAGTTAAAAGTGGGTGATCCGAAAGGGTCGCCCATTTTTGTTATAAGTTGTTAGTTATTGGTTATTAGTTTTTAGTAAAAAGACAAAAACAGTTTTTAGGTAGTGGTCATAAATGCCAGAAATTTGTGGCATTTGTGGCGGCGAGGCCATTCACTACGCTCATTACGGGGAAATTGTGGCGGTGGCGGCGGCGCTGGCTGTGGCCGAAATTCGTGGCGGTGGCGATTTTCATCAGGCTATTTTCTTTTTGTTCTTCTTCTTTCTCATTTTCATTTTCATTTTCATTTTATTCGACATAAGCTGGACACCGTTTTATGTCGGATGTTGTCACCCGGCGACATTTGCAAGGGGAAATGT
>JBGAGR010000222.1:0-13517 GCA_044226645.1 Aggregatilineales bacterium | reverse complement strand
ACACTTTTCACCCGGATTGCACATCACCATCTGCCCCGCCGCAGAGTTTTTGCATTTTTACTCAGCACTCAGCACTCAGCACTCAGCACTTTTCTTTGCTATCTCTGCGTCTTGGCGGTTATCCTGATTTCCGCCTGCCAACCCACCACACCGCTCAATGCACCGCCCACGACTGTACCATTTCCAACCGTAACACCCGGACGGCTGATTGAAGGTGTCCTGCCGGATGTCGTCGGCCTGTCATTGAATGGTTCCGGTTTCGCCAATCCTGCTACGGCCATCGCGCAAGCCAACCGCCCTACACCCGCGCCGGATTATAGTGCCTGTCCACCGTCTGGTCAGCCCACACTGCTGCCGCAGCCCAGCGATGGACGAGACATCGCGCTGACGATGGCACAGTTTTTATCAGCAGGCGGTTCCGCCGCAGCTTTAGCCGACAGCCTGCGCGCCAATTGGACTATTCTGGGTGAAAATGGAGTTGTGCGCGGCGATATTGATTTTACAGGCGAGGGTATCCCCGATGTCCTCATCACCTACGCCGCGCCCGATGATGGTGGAACGCTGCTCGTTTTAACCTGTAGCAATGGACTCTACGCCCCGCTCTATCAGGCCATTACCGGCGGCACAGCCCCGCAGATCATCGCCCTCGGTGACATGAATGCCGATAACCGCCCCGATATTCTGTCCAGCACTTACCTGTGTAGTCCCGATAACCCCGACGACTGTACCTACCGCACCCAGTTAATCACCTGGAAAGCGGATGAAGGCCGTTTTATCAGCTTGCTCAATGGCTCCATCAACAGCACCTCACTGCCTGCCATCAACGACATTGATAACGATCAGGTGCAGGAAATCGTTGTCCATCTGGATGATTCCGGCAATAACAGTACCGGCCCTCTGCGAACGGGTGTCAATATCTATGACTGGAATGGCTCGGTTTATACCCTGTCCATCGTCCAGCTTGACCCGCCGCGCTTCCAGATTCAGGTCATCCAGCAGGCAGATCGCGCCTTCTCACGGCTGGAAACCGATCAGGCTATCCCGCTTTACGAAGCAGCCCTGACCGACAAAGCCCTGCGCTTCTGGTTCAACGACGAACCCACCGTCCTCAAAACCTATCTCTATTATCGTCTGCTGCTGGCCTACGCCTATACCGACGATAAAGACCTCCTGCCCACCTATCAGGCATCCCTGACCGACTTCCCTGACGCGAACAACGCCCCGGTCTATATGAGCATGATTAATGCCTTCTGGAACGGCTGGCAGGTGACCAATAATTTGCATAGCGCCTGTGTCGAAGTTCAGGCTATAATCAGCGCGCGGCCTGAAGCGGTTGCCTTGCTCAACCGCTACGGCAGTCGCAGTCCAACCTACACCGCACAGGATTTGTGCCCATTTTAAGAGCATTTAGCGTATAGCGATTGGCTATCAGCCTGTTTTTGGCTAATCGCTAACCGCTAATTGCTATTTGCTAAAGGATTCCCAATGTCTGAATTACTCACGTATTTTCAATCGCACCAGCAGGATATGGTGGATTTTCTCACCACGCTGGTCAATTACGAGACACCCACCACCGATAAAAAGCTGGTGGATAAGCTCGGCGCGTTCATGGAGAGCCAGTTTCGTGAACTCGGCGCATCGTCTGTGACGCGCATCCAGCAGGAAAAAGTCGGTGATTTCCTGCTGGCGAAATGGAATGAGGATGCCCCCGGCAAGCCCATCATGTTCCTCATCCACATTGATACCGTTTGGCCCGAAGGCACCCTTGCCGAACGCCCCGTGCGCATCGATGCCGATGGGGTTCTCTTTGGCCCCGGCGCGGTGGATATGAAAGGCGGCATCACCATCACCCTCTGGTCGATCAAAGGTCTGGTCGAACGTGGCGAACTGCCCAACCGTCCCATCTGGGTACTCATGACCAGCGATGAAGAAGTCGGCAGCATCTATTCCGAGCAGCACATCCGCGCCACCGCCGCGCAGGCTGGCCTCGTGCTGGTGATGGAACCCGCCACCAAGGAAGAAGCCCTCAAAACCTGGCGTAAAGGCGTTGCTAACTTCCATGTTGAGGCCGAAGGCCGTCCCTCCCATGCCGGGAACGCCCCCGAACAGGGCATCAACGCCATCATCGAACTGGCACAGCAGGCGCTTAAGATCAACGGCATGAACGACCTGAAGAACGGCACATCCGTTTCCGTTACCGTCTTTCACGGCGGCTCAGCCACCAACGTCATTCCTGCCAAGGCCGCCTTTGATGTCGATGTCCGCACCCTCAACGCCCGCGCCTATGCCGAAATCAGCCAGCAGATCAGCAGCCTGACACCCTTTGTCCCCGGTGCGAAAGTCACCGTCACACCCGGACACTCGCGCGGCCCGATGGAACATAACGCCCAGATGGAAAAGGATTTCGCCCAGTGCAAAGCCATCGGTGAACGTTACGGCCTGACCGTCCGCGAAGATGGCAGCGGTGGCGGCTCGGATGGCAATTTCACCGCTCACATGGGCATCCCCACGCTGGATGGACTCGGCCCCCAGGGCGATGGCCTCCACGCCCTGCACGAACAGGTGGTCGTCGCCAGTCTCCCCCGTCGTGCCACACTCCTCGCCGCCATGCTCAAGGAATGGCAGTTCTAAAAACAAATCTTTTGGGGTATATCGCTCGATATGCCCCTTCTGTAAGAAATATTGACCATCTCCACGCTCGTCGGTCACTGTATGTTCAATCTGTCCCTACCTATAACGATAATCGTCACTATGCGCCAATGATCTGAATCCCGTAACGATGTGACACAATATAACGTATAGCATTGAAGCGGCTGATAACAGGAATCATCTCCCGCAAGCAGCCGAATATTGCTTTCGGTTCTTATTTAAAGACCTGGAAGCAAAAATAACGGATTACCAAAATGTGAATTGGAAAGGTAAAAATGTCTGCACAGGTTAGTCAGCGCCGTTACGATGTCGATTGGCTGCGAACACTGGCGTTGGGACTGCTCATCATCTATCACGTAGTCATCACATTTCAGCCCTGGGCACCCTACATCGGCTTTATTGTGAACAAAGAACCGATAGAGTGGCTCTGGACTGCTATGTCCATGATCAACGTGTGGCGTATTCCGATACTCTTTTTGATTTCTGGCATGGGGGTTTATTTCGCAATGGAGCGGCGTAACGGGCGGCAGTTGCTCGGCGATCGCGCGCTGCGTATCCTGCTGCCATTCGTTTTTGGTTACTTTTTCATCGTCCCAATCCTCGCTGTTGTTGTGACCCAATTCTACTCAGTAAAAACCACCTACAGTCCCGCCGCCGGACATCTGTGGTTCCTCGCCAACATTTTTCTATATGTGCTGTTCCTCCTTCCCGTCCTGGTCTACTGGAAGAACAGACCGGATAACTTCATACTGCGCTTCTTATCAAAACTGTTCCAGTATCGGTTGGGTCTGTTGCTGATGACTCTCCCGCTGATACTTGAGGCGATAATCCTCAAACCGGGTAACAAATTTGTGACTTACGCCGGGACATGGCATGGATTCTGGCTAGGGATGGTCTGTTTTCTCACAGGATTCATCTTAATTTCGCTCAAAGACACCTTCTGGCAGGCAGCCAAGCGGATTCGTTGGATTGTGCTAATCCTGGCCTTTAGCCTCTATCTGTCACGCATGTTGGAAATCAATGTGGGCGCAGCCCAGAATGCGCTCTTCGGTTTCGAGTCCATGAGTTGGATGTTAGCTATTCTCGGCTTTGGATCGCTCTACCTCAACCACCCATCAGCTAAATTGGATTACTTGAGCAGCGCAGTCTATCCAGTCTATATTCTCCATTTGCCAATTCAGTTTGTGCTATCGTACTATATCATCCCCCTTGAGCTGTCAGCCGGACTAAAACTCATTCTGCTGCTGGTGGGGACATTCGGCATCAGTTTTGGCATTTACGAAGTAATCCGGCGAATCAAGTGGATTCGTCCCCTCTTTGGCATGAAGCTAACCACGGCTTGAATCCTACGCCATCAACAGGAGGCGGACGTTTTCTGTCTCCTGTTGATAAGTCCGCTTCTGCTATAATAACCATAATCATATCGCGTTAATCAGGAGCGATGTCCAATGGTTGCCCTCCGTGAACAACTCCTCAACGAATTCGATAAACTCCCGCCGGAAAAACAGCAGCATGTCCTTGAATTCACCCGCGATTTGAACAGCACACTGCCTCCCGGTACACCCGGCGAAGTCCTGATTAAACTCGCGCATGAATTAAACTTTTCATCGGACGACCTCACACAAATGGGAGCCGCTATCGAAGAAGGATGTGAGAATATCGCTATAGATAATCGCCACAGCGCCCTGTAGGGACACGATACATCGTGTCCGGAATCTACTTCCTATCCTCGGTGTCCTCTGCGTCTCGGCGGTTCAATTCCTATCTTCCAGTGTGCAGCCCTCGTTAGAAAATTCCAACCGAAAAGTTTACCAAAAGGTAGCCCTTTTCTCGAACTTACGTGCTACGCTGGTGTCACCAGTCGCAAGCATCACTTTCACCTTTTACCTTGCACCTCGCACCTTCCGACTGGTCACTGTCAACTGGCAACTGGAGACTTTCCCATGTCCAAACGTTATACGCCCGACCATAAAACACTCGCCCTTAAAGTCCTCAAAGACCTCAAGTGGAATATCAGCGCGGCTGCCCGTTACACCAATATTCCCGAACGCACCTTGCGCGAATGGCATCGTGAATGGCGCGCTGTGGCAGCCCGCTCTCGTGCCGCTGCCATGCCAAAGTCACAACGGACAAAGCAGCAGTAATGTCCCTGCTTCCTGCCGCTTATGATGCCGTCTTCCCTCACTATTGCCAGCGAAGCCTTGGCGGACGGTGTCTCTTCCCGGCTTTCCTGCCGCCGCTTCCGGCAGCCGAATCAAAAAGGGAGGGTTCATCGCCCTCCCCTTTGTATGTTAATTCATCGCCCCATCCCAACTTGACTGGCTCCCCTCTCCATCAAAATGGAGAGGGGCTGGGGGTGAGGTTATGAACGAATTAGGGACCGTTCACCACCACGCGCCAGGTTTCGCTCCACTGACCGGGGATGCCGCCGCACAGACCACCGACCTGAACGCGCCAGTAGTACGTGCCGTTCTTCAGGCGGTCAGCCTGATACTGTGTGCTGTGAACCACCGTAGCCGATTGTTTCAGCGGGAAGCGGAAGTTCGGCTCATTGTCGATCTCGATCCGGTAACAAACCGCATCCGGGTCGCCATCCCACACGAATGTAGGTTTATTCGTAGTGACCGTCGTGCCATCTTCCGGCGAAATCAGCAGCAGCGCATCCGAGTCCACGATATGAACAATATCCGACCCGCGCACTTTAGTTCCCGTGAAAGTCTTGCCCTGAATAACGGCTTGCGTGTCGCTGTTCGTCAGTTGCAAGTCCTGGATATTGAACACCATCAGCAGATCATCCAGATGGTCGAAGTTCACATCGATCCGTGTAACCAGCGGCACATGACCATTCAGGATCGTCGCTACATGAGCACCTGCCAGCGTCACGGTGCTGGGATCAACCGAACCGGCATAGAAAGTCGATGTACTCAGGATAGCAGCCGATACTTTACCATGTGAACTCAGATTAATGGGGTTCAATTGGCTCAGGGGCTTGATGTCCACGCCCACCAGCAGGACAGGTTGGAACTGCGACACACTCGGATCATGATCGCTGACCTGATCGGTGAATTCAGAGTTCACGTGAACGACATCATAGGACGGTGAAGCATGATTAATCAGGTAATCACTCACCACCATCTGGTCGAGCACCTGTGAATTGCCCTCGAATACATAGCTGTACTGTTCATTCAGAGGCAGCAGGTCAAACAGGTTATGCAGGAGTGTGCCCTTCAGCGTCGAAACAGGATTCGAGTAGGTGAAATCGTTCATATCACCCAGCACGATCACGCTGGCATCCGGCGCACAGCTCAGAATCGAGTCCACAAATCCATGTACTACCGTCGCCTGCTGCACACGCTGCACTTCAGAACTCAACACAGGCGGCTGTACATAACCAAACAGCGGGTTATCGCCACCCTTCGAGTTGAAGTGAACGCCGACCACGAAGATCGACTCGCCGTTAAACACGAATTGTCCCACCAACGGCTTGCGGCTGGTGCTAAAAGCGCCGTTCGTCGGGTCGATGCGTCCCGGATTCAGGTCAATCTGTGGGCTGCCAGCAGTACAAGTGACCGTATTCGCAGTTATCGCATCACCACCCGGACGCGGCGTAAAGCTCACCCGCACCGGATTGTATAGGAAGCCCTGACGGATATTTCCGCCCGGAGCGCCACCATCCGCTCCATCAACCGGGTCAATCTGTGAGTAGGAATAAGCTGGGCCACCTGCTGCTTGTATCGCGCTAATCAGCGCATTATAGGTCGTAGTAGCATCAGTCGAACCAGCAGTCGGCGCTCCATCGTTATCTTGAATTTCCTCCACCACCAGAATGTCAGGTGAACCGAGATGATTCACGATCTGGTCAGCACGTCGGTTAAACTCTTCCGGTGCGGCATTCCCCGGCAGATTTTCGACATTGAAAGTCGCAATCGTAACCTTATCCGCCGAGCCGGTGATGCTGGTCACTTCACGCGCAGCGGTTGTCGAGGTATCCGCGCTCAGCGTATCCGTAACCGAAACTTCGAAGTTACCGAAGTTGTATTCCATCACGCCGATAATCGGGGCAGTGAAATGCGCTCCAACACTCACATCAGGCCATGCGGCTGCTCCACCGGGATAAATGTTGTCATCAATCTGGATGCGTTCCGGGTTGAAGTCAGCAGCCTGAAGCAGGATGCCTCCACGCGCGGTCAATACGCTGGAACCAACACCGCTGTCCGGCACAACCCACGTTTCATTGAAGCCGTTCGTCGGGCCAACCACAACAGCATTATTGATCTGGACGCGCATCCCTTCCAGACTCTCGTAGAAATCAATCCCATCCGTCGCCGGGTCGAAGATGGCAGGCGGCTGTACCTGAACATTACCCGCAGCATCATCATCAATAATCGCCGGAGGCGGAACACGTCCACCTGCACCAATTACTGTTGGGGGCGGAAGCGGATTTCCGCTCGACTTCACCAGAACCGATGGACTGCTCCCCAATTCAGTAGTCGTGAGATTCAGCGTCGAATTACCACCCGGACGGAATTCCGTAACACGTCCGGAGACACGCACAATATCGCCCAGTGCGACAGAATTCGGTGCGCTGCTGGTAAAGATAAACAGCCCTTCCGAAGTCGCATCATCACTATCAGGAGTCAGGCTTTCGATATAGAAGCCGTTGCTCTCTTTGACCGTCACGATACCGGTCGTCGCAACGACCTGACCACTCAGCGGTGAAAGGTGAGCACTGCCCTGAATCTGGCTGACCGGAACAACAACCACCACACTCAGGCTGATGCTTCCCGTACCAGCACGTCCCTCGGCATCTTCAATCGTGAACGCCAGCGACTTCGACCCTTCCGTCGTTCCCGATGGAATAGTAACCGCATACGAGAAAATATTGTCACCACCCGTCACATCGCCGTTGGTTCCATCATCATAAAAAGTCTGTGCCACAGAACCACCGATTGCGCTTAAATCTACCGTTACAGTGAGATTCGTACTGGTCGGATTTGAACCCGGCGTAACAGTAACAGTCAGCAGTGAACTCTCACCAACTTCCATCGAATTAGGTGAAGCCGCACCACTGCCAGATGGATTCGTTGGCTCCGGCCCACCGCAGTTCGATGTATGCGAACCCAGTCCATCAAACGTATCGGTAGCAAAACCTGTCCATTCAATCAAAGGATCAAACACATTTGAACCATCCGGGTCGCCAGCGCATACACTTGGATTGCGCCGCAGCGTATTATCCGCTGTTGATGTCAGACCAGAACCCCATTCTGTGCCGGGGTCAAAACCAATTTGCCCGATCACATCGATAATCGTCGTGCCTTTGCGCAGCACAACCGCATCATCGCCGTTATACCAGCTCGCACTGCTGGTCTGGTCAGCCTGCGCTAGAATAGTCGCGTTCGCGCTCGCCTGTGCCAGCACGAATACATCACCAACCGCTACTGTTCCGGTCAGGTTAATCGTCGCGCCGGCTGTCGCACTGCCATTGAAATACATCTGTACGTTGTAACCGCCCACCCCCAGATTAACAGGCAGGCTGGTTCCGTTAAAAATTTCCAGCGCTTTATTATTCGATGAACCTTCAATGTACTCAGAAAAAAACAGTTCTGAAGTCGCCGCCCGAAGTCCATTCAGACCAGACAACATCAGAACCGCAAACATGGCGATGAAGACATATCGCCAAGCCAAACGTTGGTGCAATCCTTTAGTCATAAATTCCCCTTATAAGCAAGCAAATTGCGTTGTGCTGAAAACGATCTTCTCCTGCTGGTCGTCTGGATGAGATAATCAGAATTAGCAGGAAAAGCCACAATAATAGCTTAAATACATTCTAACGACTTTCCTACCCATACACACGCGATTCATACGGTACATAAGGCATATTTACAAAACCTCAAGTTTTCCCCACATGTTCCCGTGTTATAATGCCCCTTCCTACATAATGAGACAATGCAAGCTTGATTTTCCAATCAAAAAGGCGACCTCTTCAGTCGCCTCTTCTAAATCCTCAGCACTCAGGACTGAGAACTCAGCACTCGCTTATTCCACCTGAACCTTGACCTTCGTCTTACCGATAGTGGAAGGCTTATCCTCGCCTTCTTCAACGACTTCCTCAACACGGGTAGTCGCTTTCTCGACCTCAGTGATGGCTGCGTCCACCAGAATCTTGAAGCTCTTGACGAACTCCTTGCTGGCTTCCGACCCATGTTCGCGGAAACCTTCCGGGAGCAGTGCTTCCAGCGCTTTTCCGGTTTCTTCCAGTGCGCGGCGTTGATGATAGATAAAAGACTCCAGCGGATTCTTCGGTGATTCTTCGTTCGATGTTTCTGGTGTTTCAGGGGTAGCGTTCACTTGTTCTTCACTCATTTTAATTGTTCTCCTCACTCAGTTTACATTCTAGTATACGCACATCCTGAAGATGAGTTGCGCGGCATACAAATCTCCAATCTTGCATTCATGCACTGTTCATGAGATGAGCCAGTCAGGATCACCCGGCTAGCTCATCTACAAGGGGGAGGTTGGGGAAATTAGCTTTTACGGATTGAGGCAGTGGTCACGGTCAGGGTAATTGTGCTGTCGCTCACGTCCACGCTGGCAATATGTCCTGTGACCTTATGCTCGCGAATATAGTGTCTCCACGAGGCATTCATGTGGTCATTAATTTCCTGAAGCAGTTCGGCAGAAACTGGATTACCATCCTTCGTAGCCGCAGTTGCCGTCCAGTACAAACGACCATTGTCGATATAAGGCGTGTATGTAATCGTCACATCAAATGTAGTTTTGTTACGACGGGTAATGGTTTCGCTCACTACGACCTGTCCCGTTTGCAAATCCACCGAACGATTACTCACGGCTCGCCATGACGGATTCGTCACCCAGTAGGAATTGTTGATAGTCGATTCGTCAATCGTGATGGTCTTGGTGCTATCAGCCGCGAATGTTGGCGCAACCATAACCACCAGCGCCGCAATCAAAACCAGTATGAGGGCGAATTTGCTTGAGTTCTTCATGTTTTTGACTCCTTTTGTATAATCTGCTACGCCCTCTATGATGCCGGGGAGATATTGTCAAATTTCAGCAAAATTGAAAATTAAGTGTAAACAAAAAGACACGGTTTCCCGTGTCTATTCTTCTAATGTAACTCTGCTTGGAAACGCCTACTTCGTCCCACCAATCGTCACATTATCGACCCGCAGCGTTGGCACACCAATCGCACCGAACATCGGAACCATACGCAGATCATCGCCCACCTGTGTAACATTGTTCAGAAAGCCATCCAGTGTCGTCGCAACCGTTACGCCAGAAACAGGTCCGACGATTTTGCCGTTCTCAATCCACAGACCGTTCGCAGCCATAGAGCAGTCGCCGGTAATCGGGTCAATACCGCCCGTTTGCATCACACTCAGGACATACATCCCTTTTTCCACTCCCGCGATAATCTCCTCGCGCGAAAGATGTCCCGGCTGCATATAGAAGTTGCTTGGCCCCAGCATCGGCAGACTGCGATGCCCCATACGCTGTGCATTTCCGGTAGATGATTTCCCGGCTTTGCGGGCTGAGTAGCTGTCATATACCAGATTTTGCAGCATTCCCTCATCAACCAGCTTGGTCGCTGAAGTCGGCACGCCTTCACCATCAAACGGCGCGGAAGCCATCCCACGCTTGAGCCGTCCATTGTCCATCAGCGTGACCATATCGCTGCCCACCTGCTGCCCCATCCGGTCTAGCAGAAAAGTGCGCTTCTTCTGCCACGCTTCAGCCGACAACGCCTGTGCCAACGCTCCCAGAATTTGTGCTCCCACAAAATGATCGAGAATGACCGTCCCGACCTGCGTTTCAACCGGCTTTCCATTGAGCATACTGACGGCTTTTTGGCCTGCTTCGTGTCCAATCTCGTTCGGGTCAACTTCATGGAAGAAGTTCGACGCGCCCATCCCGAACGCATTGGTCATATCGCCATTGTCGCCTCGCGCCACAGCCATCACCAGACCGTAGGCAATCGTCCGTCCATATTCTCCGGCAAATCCGCGCGAATTCGCCAGATGCACATGGCTGATCGCATCACCGTAATTGCAAAAATCAGCCAGAATAATATGTGGATCGGAGGTCAGCGCCGCCTGTTCGACCTGTTTCAACAGTGCGATCTTATCCGCCGCCGAAACATTCGGCAGCTTATCATCCCAAATCTCTAAATCGTCACTTGATATTGGACGGGGTTCCGGCAAACTACGATATTCATCCGGCGTTGCGATCAATGCCAGTTCCCGCGCCGTGCGCCAGGTCTGCTCGATACCATCATCGGATAAATCCGATGTGTAAGCATAACCTGTGCGTCCACCATCAATCACACGCACACCCAATCCGCGCGAACTCGATTGTCCAAGTTGTTCGACCTCACCCTTGCTGACCTTGATATTCGTTTCAATGTCATGGGTAATCAGCGCTTCGACTTCCACGCCATCCGCAGCGGCCTTTTTTACGACACTCTGTGCCAGTTCCAGATAATTCGTCATTGTCATTACTCCTTAGCCCATTACGCCGGAAACAGGTTCATCA
The DNA here is from genome assembly GCA_044226645.1 of Aggregatilineales bacterium. Taxonomy (GTDB): domain Bacteria; phylum Chloroflexota; class Anaerolineae; order Aggregatilineales; family Phototrophicaceae; genus CFX2. The sequence goes on along the minus strand of JBGAGR010000222.1, from coordinate 2,315 downwards.
GTACCACCAACCGTCGCGCTGGGGATGCGAATCGTCGGCTGTCCAACGCTCACCCGCGCCGACTGCATCTTCCCGCACATACCCATGCCAGGATCAAGCGCCAGATCATTCCCCACCATATCAATTTGCATCAGTGTCTTGGGGCCATTGCCGAAGACTGTCGCGCCTCGCAGCGGAGTGGTCAGTTTGCCATTTTCAATTAAATAAGCCTCTGTCGCATTAAAGACATAATCGCCGCGTGCAATATCGGCCTGTCCACCCGCCATACCCTTGATGTAAATGCCCTTCGGCGTGGACTCGATAATCTCCTGCGGGTCGCTTTCACCGCTATCAATGAACGTGTTAGTCATACGCGGCATCGGCATATGGCGATAACTTTCACGCCGCCCATTCCCGGTGGACATATCACGTCCCACACGACGCGCTTCCACCAGATCCCACATGTATTCCTTCAGGATACCCTTTTCGATCAAAACAGTGCGTTGGGCTGGCGTACCATCATCATCAAACTTCAGCGAACCGCGCCGCCCCGGAATCGTGCCGTCATCCACAGCCGTGATGATGGGATTAGCCACCTGCTGACCAATCTTCCCTGTATAGGCCGAACTGCCTTTGGTGATAAAATCGGCTTCCATCTGATGACCGCAAGCTTCATGGAACAGCACCCCGCCCCAGCCATTGCACATGACAACCGTCATATCGCCTGCCGGACAGGGTTTGGCATCCAGCATCTTTACCGCCGATTCGGACATCTCGCGAATTTTGGCAATCGCATCATTGCGTTCCAGTAGTTCCAGCCCGATACGTCCACCGAATCCTTCCCGAATCTGCTGAAGAGTGCCATTCTTCCGCGCCACTACTCCGCCCCGCATCTCGGTAAAATAACGATCATCTTCCACCTGCAAGCCATTCGAATTGAACAGCCATATATGCCGCCGCAGTTCGAGGTACCCCGCCGTAACCTGCACAATCGATGGGCTGTAAGCGCGTGCCGTCTCATCCATCTTGCTCAGGAGCGCCGCCTTATCCTGAATGCTCATGGTGTCGAACGACTTCTCTACCGGGTATTCCAGCGGACTCTTCCGCTCGGTCAGGTCGATTACCCGTGTTTTACTACTGCTGCTCCCGGCTGCTGCTGCTGCCTTTGCCGCATTCATCAGACTGGGTTCATCCAGAATATCGGTGTAGGCGTAGGTCACGAGGTTGCCAAAAAAGACACGCACGCCTGCACCCCGGTCAGCACCCCGGATAGCTCGTTCCAATCGTGAATCCTCTAAACCCAGATTTAGCGACACCACATCCTCAACATAAATCTCCGCCAGATCAGCCCCGGTGCGGAGCGCCTCCGCCAGAACCTTCTGCGCCAGTTCCTTAGAAATCATGTATTCCCTCCTGCGTTTTGTGGAATAGAAACAAGGGCATATAGCCCCTTAACCTCTATACGTAACCGCACCAGAAAATGTTCGTAGTTGGTGAAAATTACACCGCCCTCAATTCCAATGGGTAATTACCACCCAAGCGCTTTTAACTCAGCGAGTCCCTTTTTGACCTCAACGAGCAATTCTTCCTCTCCTATATATTGGGGATACTCTCGCCTCGTCTCAGGATCAGCTTCATATGCATCAGCTTCAACCATCAGATGCGATATGATTTCACTTTCTCGGCTCAATGGACGAACTCTACAATCTGTTACAGGTTCAAGTAAACGATTTGATGCTTCCACATATTCATCTACAGACATCCTTCCAGCAAATCGATCCTCTCCAAGTTTGTTCAGATTTTCTTTAAGGCCAGGGCATGAATTGATTGCAGACCATTGCTCGTCACGTATTTCACGCCAAAGTTGTAGATAGTCGCCAACGAAATCTTCGACGCTAATCAATCCCGATACATAATCGTTCAACAATTGAAGGACTGCTTCCATTTTTGAGCGCTCCAATTGGGGATTAGTAGCCACGCTTGCGGTTGAGCAGATTCAGCAAAGGACGCTTATCCAGATAGCGGTGTAAATTCTCAGCGAACAAATTCGCAGCTTTCTTGTGATAATAGACGCTGTTGCCGGAAATATGCGGCGTGAGGATGACATTATCCAGATTCCAGAGCGGACTGGTTTTAGGAAGGGGCTCTTCCTGGAACACATCCAGCGCAGCCCCGGCGATTTTCCCGGACGACAGCGCCGTAATGAGCGCAGCTTCGTCGATGACTGCTCCACGCGCTACATTCACCAGTACGGCTGTTTTCTTCATCGCGTTTAAGACATCTTCATTGATAACAGGCGGCGCACCTTCCACCAACGGAATTGTCACGACCAGAAA
>JBGAGR010000221.1:0-13532 GCA_044226645.1 Aggregatilineales bacterium | reverse complement strand
AAAATCGCCTCTCATCATAATTAGACATCAGCGGGTGTTTGGGTTGTTTTGAGGACAAAACTGTGACGCAATATCTTATTCGACGCATTTTGACGATGATCCCAACCCTGTTGGTGATCAGTTTTGTAATATTTGCTATTCTTGATCTCTCCCCCAGCGATCCCGTTGGCAATCTACCGCTCACTATTCCCCCGGCAGTTCGTGAACATATCAAGGAAACGCTGGGCGCGAATGATCCCTTTCTCATCAAATATGTGAAATGGCTGCGCCAGTTTCTGTTTGTGGAGCCGCTGAATTTCATTGAAGAATCGACTGGCATACAGTTTCCAGGCTCGGAAGATCGACTGCGTATCTTATCGTGGCAGACTCGAAGTCCGGTTATTGACCTGGTGGTACAGCGATTACCACAAACCCTGTGGGTGGTGGGAACCGCTTACTTCTTATCCGTTGTTATTGCTGTTCCGCTTGGGGTGCTGTCCGCCTACCGCCAGTACTCGCTTTTAGATCAGGTTGGCACCTTCTTTTCGATGGTGGGTTTTTCCCTACCGACCTTTTTTACAGGGCTTTTGTTTATCATCATATTCAGCGTACAGTTGAAATGGTTGCCGTCGATCTACGATACGACCCTCAAAGTAACTGATTTCAACAGCCTGATTATGCAGCTGCGTCAGATCGCCATGCCGGTGATTGTCCTGAGTCTTTTCTTTACTGCACAGGTGAGCCGCTTTACCCGTTCATCGATGCTCGACAATCTGAATCAGGATTACGTCCGTACTGCCCGTTCCAAAGGGTTAAGCGAACGTCATGTGATTGTCAGACACGCGCTGCGGAACAGCCTGATCGCCGTCGTTACGCTGGTAGCGCTGGGTATCCCGGCCATTTTTCAGGGTGCAATCATCACGGAGCAGATTTTCCGCGTAAATGGTCTGGGACAACTGCTTATTCTGGCGATTCAGGGTGGCGATCTGCCTACCGTACAGACGCTGACCTTCATCTTTGCCGTACTTATTGTCTTATTTAATCTCGTTGCGGATGTCCTGTATGCCTTCCTTGACCCCCGCATTGTGTATAGTTGAGCGACGGGTAACAATTTATGGCGACAACAACCAAAACCATCAGCTTACAAGCTGGAAGCCAAAGTCTGCAAAAACAGAGCAGCCTGTGGGGGGATGTCTGGAGGCAGTTTCGTAAGCATAAACTCGCCATGATTGGCGCTTTTATCCTGCTGGTCATCATCGTGTCGATTACCATTGGCCCCGTGCTTTGGCGGGTTGACCCCGAACTCATCGACATCAGCGCTTCCAGTGTCGGGATGACAGCCGCGCATCCCTTCGGCGCGGATAATCTGGGGCGGGATACTTTAGCGCGGGTACTCAGCGGCGGACGCATCTCGCTGGCAATCGGCGTGGTCGCGATGGCGCTTTCCATGACCATCGGAACCATGATCGGACTATTAGCCGGTTACTTCTCGTTCCTCGACAATCTGCTGATGCGTATCACCGACATGTTTCTCTCGCTGCCGATTTTGCCACTGCTGCTGGTCATCACACTTTTATTCCGTGAGCCGCTGCGCGCGGCATTCGGCCCTGAAGCGGGGATTTTTGTCCTGACCGTAGTCGTGATCGGCGGTCTGGGTTGGATGCCAACCGCACGTCTGGTGCGCGGTGAGGTACTCGGTATCAAAGAGCGCGAATTTGTGATTGCAGCCCGCAGTGTGGGCGCAACCCACACCACAATTTTGCGCTATCACATCCTCCCCAACGTCTTAAGCCCGATTATCGTCTCGGCAGCCTTCAGCATCGCAGGAGCCATCATCACCGAATCGGCGCTGTCGTTTCTGGGTCTGGGCTTCCCGCCGGATTTTCCCACCTGGGGTCGTCTGCTGTTTGACGGCAAAGACCTGATGACGCTCACCCCTGCGCTGGTTTTCTGGCCGGGGATTTTGCTTTCGCTCACCGTTTTATGCGTCAATTTCATTGGCGACGGTTTGCGGGATGCGCTTGACCCCCGGCTGCGGAAATCCTAAATCACGTCCTGTTATGACTGGCTGCGTGGGTCTAAGGCATCACGCAGCCCATCCCCTATAAAGTTAATCGCCAGTACGGTGATGACGATAAAGAAGCCCGGAGCCATCCACATCCACCATACCTTATCCAGCGCGGTCTGAGCGCGTGTCAGGATATTGCCCCATGTCGCTGTCGGCGGCAGTACACCGAAACCCAGAAAACTGAGATACGATTCGGTGATAATCGCCGCGCCGACTGCCAGAGTCGCCGTGACGATGACCGGAGTCAGCACATTCGGCAGAATATGCGCCAGAATAATACGCCCCGGCTGTGCCCCAATCGACTGCGCCGCCAGCACGAATTCCTGTTCCCGCAGCGACAGCACCAGCGCCCGGACAATCCGCGAAAGCTGCATCCAGCTCGTCAGGCCGATAATCAGCACAATCGCCACCACCGTCACACTCAACTCGCGCCCCAGAATGACCACCGTTGCGGTGTTGTGCGTCAGACTGTTGGACAGTACCAGCAGCAGAATGAGCGGCGGAATCGCCAGCAGCGCCTCGACAAAACGCATCAGCATCGAATCAATCCAGCCGCCAAAATACCCGGCGACCAGCCCGACGACGGTTCCGACGGTGATCGAAATGGCGACAGAAACTACCGCGATCATCAGCGAAATCTGTCCGCCATATATCACCCGCGCGAAAATATCGCGTCCAACCTGATCGGTGCCGAAAATATGCTTGGCGTTGGGAGCCTGATTCTTTTCCAGAATAGCCGTTTTGTTAGAGTATTCTTCACTGAAAAACAATGCGCCACCCACCACGAATAAAATCACCAGCGTCATCAGTCCCAGCCCTATAACCGCCATGCGATGCCGCGAAAAGCGCCGGACAGCAGATCGCCAGGGCGATTCGGGTTCAGCTTCGGCTGTGCGCAGGTTGGCAACCGGGCTGCTGCCATTCTGGGATAAGGTCATATTGGTCATATGCAACGCTTCCTTTCAGGCTGCCCCGGTTAACTATAATGAATGCGCGGATCGACCCAGGCATAGGCCACGTCCGTGACGATCTGGCTGACGACTACCGCCACCGCCGTTATCAGCACAAAGGTGATGATGACTGGCGAATCGGTGTAATTCAGGCTGTTGATAAAAAGCTGACCCATCCCAGGCCATGCGAAAATCGTCTCGGTCACGACTGCGCCGCTCAGGATAAACGGGACATTCAGGCCGACGATGGTAATCAGCGGCAGGGCAGCGTTTTTGAAGGCGTGGAGATAAATCACGCGCCGCTGTCCCAGACCTTTGGCTCTGGCGGTGCGGATATAGTCGGAGTTGATGACTTCCAGCATCGAGGCGCGAATGAAGCGGCTGTATCCGGCGATGCTGATGGCGGAAATGCTGAAAACAGGCAGCACCATATGCCGCGCCACCTCGACCACCGTGCGTTCGCCGCGCACCTCGTACATGCCCTGTACAGGTAAATAAGGCAGTCCCCACTGTTTGAACAGTACCGAAAAGATAAATACGCTCAGTAAGGCAATTAAGAAGATGGGGAACGAAAAAGCAATAAATGAAACCGTCGTAATAATGTTATCCGCCAGCGAATACTGCCGCAGCGCCGCGAAGATACCGATCACCAGCGCCAGAATCAGCGTCACAATGAACGCTGTTGTGCCCAATAAAAGGGTGTTTGGCATGAAATCGCTGATGACCTCGGATACCGGGCGGTTGTAATGGAACGAATTGCCAAAATCGCCGCGCAGGATGCCGCGTTGATGGCCGGGTGTGTCCGGTTCGCCGTTGAAGTCCAGATCGCGCCAGTACCAGTCGTCGCCAATCAGCCACTCTACAAATTGCAGGGGGAGTGGATCATCCAGCCCCAGACTGCGGCGCAAACGCGCTTTATCCGCTTCTTTGATACGCGGGTCGCCTGCCAGATACGACAGCGGATCGCCGGACGCTTTCAGCAGCACGAAAACCAGCACCGTAATAATGGCGAGCAGCGGAATCGCCTGTAATAACCGCCGAATGATATAACGCCCCATGATATGTTTCCTATGGAAATTCAAAGAATAGTTCACACCGAACCGACAGCAAGATTCAGGTGATTTTTGGTAGGGACACGATATATCGTGTCCCTACAATGGTTGACAGCTATACCTTATTTAGGTGTCCAGAGTTCAGCGTGCTCAAAGTAATTGCCGGACAGTGTACCGCCGCCCTGGAAGGTCTCCACATTCCATTTATCGCTGTTCAGCGCATAATTGGTTTTGCGGACATACAGACCGATGTAGAACAGGGCATCGTTAAAGACTTTTTCCTGTTCGTGATGATATTCGAGGCGCTGTGCAGCATCAACCGTGCTGTTGACCAGCGCATCCAGACGGTCAAACTCAGGATCGCAGTAACCGATGTTGTTGCCGCCTGACGGATTTTCCGCTGACGCAACCTGATTGCAGGCGAAAGAACCGCTGGTATTCGGCGAGAGCGGCTGTGCGGTCAGACCGAAAATCGCCATATCATAATCGTAAGTGAATAGGATGCCGCGCTGGTTAAACGGTGCGAACAACGGCCCTGCCTGTACCGGGAGTAACTGCGTACTAACCCCTACTGTGTTCAGATACTCCTGAATCAGCAATTGATAGTCGATGCGCTGCTGACGGGTGGTGGTATAGAAGCGCAGGACAAGTTCCTGTCCATCCTTATCGCGGATACCGTTATTATTGCTATCTTTCCAGCCGGCTTCATCCAGTAGTTGGTTGGCCTTATCGACGTTGTAGTCATAAACCGTCAGGTTGTCTGGTTGCCACTGCGGGAACCACCAGGTTTTGGGAATGTCTGCCCCAGCCGCCAGACCATCCGCCATTGTGCGGCGGTCAAGTGCGTAAGCAATCGCCTGACGCACGCGGACATCCTGCAACGCCGGATGTGCTTTGGGGGTCATGTTAATCCAGATGGCATCCGAGAGGACACCCGGTTCTTTCCAGGTGGTCACACCGGGCAGCGCGGTATAGGAATCCCACTGGTCATCGCCCCACAGGAAGGCATAGTCAATTTCACCTGCGCTCATGGCGTTCTGCATCTGTGCTGAATCGGGAATGAACTTGATGATAATTTTGTCTACAGCAGGAGCGGTTCCATCCCAGAATTCGTTCTTGACGAAGGTGATGTTGTCGCCCACTGTCCAACTGTCCAGCTTATATGGCCCGTAGCCGACTGTGCCTTGTCCGGAGAAAAATGGCGCGCGGTCAATCGTGCCATCAGCCTGCAAAGCCTGTTCAAGGATGTGTTTGGGGTACTTGCAGGTCGCCGCAGAATCCACCAGATAATCCGGATACGGCTGGTTGTAAGTCATGGTGAAAGTGTAATCATCCACTTTGTCCGCGCTTTCGACCACGCTGGGGTAGTTGCCTCGTGCGAAGTTGGCGGATGCTGAAGGTGTCATCTCGATCTGATGCCAGAACAGGCAGTCATCGGCGGTAATCGGTTCGCCGTCTGACCATTTCATGCCCTGCCGCAGTTTGTAGGTCACGACGGTATTGCCCTTGTCGTTGGAGGTCACAAGACCGTTAGCAACGGTGGGTACTTCGCTGACCATCACCGGGTAGATGTTGCGGTCAGTATCCCAGTTCCAGACATCGCGGGCGTAAAATTCTTCCAGATTGGTGGCCTGTACCATCGCCACCATCGGGTTGAGCTGGCCGGGTTCCTGATCCCACCCGATCACCAGTACAGTCTCACCCTGGGCTTTGGCGATACCCAACGTGAGCATCAGCATTAAAAATAAACTGATCCAGATGAACCTTTTTCGTGGCATTGCCATTTTTCAAAAACCCTCCTACAATGAAAAAACGAAAGGGTATAGGACAGTGGAAGCCCACGCGGCATCCCCGTTCTACACAGAATTGACCTCCTTGATCGTCCTCAAAAAGCCGCTAGCCAGGTGACTCCAGAGATTCAAGCGAGGTCATTTGATTCTGCTCATAATACGCATCTTCCGAAAACCGGGTTCAAACTCCTAACACCCATTTCCTGATAACCGCCTGCTGAAAGCCTTTTTAGGTGGCCTATGCCTTCGACCCGCAAGGCATCCCTTCTCAATTGAGTGTCACGAATAAATGATGCTATATTGTTTATAGAATTCGTTATGACCGGGAGTGAAACAGCATGACAAAAGATTATTTTCGCGAAATTTACCAGTACAACTACTGGGCGCACCGCCGTGTCTGGACATGTGTCGAAACCCTGACCGAGCGGCAGTTCAAACAGGAATTGGATTACTCCATTGGCGCGATTCATATCCAGTGTGTGCATACAATGGCGGTTGAATCCTGGTGGTTCCATTTTCTCCGGACGGGCGAACTTAAATTTATCGAACTGGATCAATTTCATGATCGTCCCTCTATTCGCGCTCAATGGGACATCGTAGAACGCGACGTGCTGGACTATATCGAAGCCCTCACGCCGGAAGAACTGGAACGCGAAGTGCGCCCGGATTTCTGGGACAGGGATGATCCGCCCATTCGTGTCTGGGAAGCGATGGTACAGGTCGCCAATCACAGTACCGATCATCGCGCGCAGACATTGGCTGGATTGCACCGGCTTGGCGCACCGACCACCCAGCAGGACTTCCTGCAATATGCCCAGATGGTGCGGGCCAGAGCCAATTCCTGATTGGGCTTCTGTGGCGCAAATTTATTCAGTTTGATTTGGGAACTAACACGGGAAATCTTAAGGTGACTGCAAGGCCATATCATTAGATTGAGGATAACGTTTAGCAACACACTCTATAAGAAGCATCATGGTCACGCTCAATGAAATCCTCGGAGACTTGTTCCGCTATTTCATCACGTTTATATCCGGCTTGTATGTCCTTTTGCTGGTCTTTTTCCTGATTCTGCGGTTGGTTGTTGGCAATCGGCTGTGGTTCATAGCTGCTATCAACAACTTTACTCCCTACTGCTTCACGCCGCTGCTGCTGCTCATTGTTCTGGCGATCATCGCCCGTGCGAAATGGGGACTTATTCCTGCCCTCGCCGCCTTAGGTATTGGCGTGGTGATGTTCGTCGGGTTTTTCATTCCCCGGAATTTACCCGCTGCGACTGGCCCCACCTTACAGGTAGCGACCCTCAATGTTTACAGCGGAAACACCACCATTGGTCGTGTAATAAACTGGGTCAAAAACTCCGACTCGGATGTGGTGCTGCTTCAGGAAGTGCCTGATAATTTTCTCCTCAACCTGACGTACCAGCTTGGCGCTCAGTATCCCCATATCAGCGTTCGTCAGGCAACACAGGGTCAAATCTCCGTTTTGATGCTGTCGCGTTATCCTATCCTGTTGGTGCACGACGAAATCCAGGCCACCACCCAGAGCGCGAATGTCGAAGTTCGTTATGTCATTGATTGGAATGGGCAGAATATTGTTATCCACAATATTGACCTGGCGATCCCTACTGGCAAAGAGCGTTTCAAAATCCCCTTATTAGGACAGTGGTTCTCACAACTCGTACTGGCCTACGATGATGTACCCCGTAATGAGCAAATTCACAATTTACTGGGTCGGTTGGAGACGGAAAAACTGCCTTTTATCGTAGCGGGCAATTTCGCCATGGCGGATCAGGCCTTCATCTATCCTGAAATTACCAAAGTCATGGGCGACTCATTCCGCGAAACCTCAACCGGTTTTGGCGGAAGCTGGCCTGTACAGGAAGTGGTCGGTGTTCTGCCCAATTTTGTGCCGCCGCTTTTCCGCATCGACTACATCTGGCACAGCAGCCAGTTCCGCGCAGTGAGCAGCAAGCAGGGCGGTTATCTCGGCTCCGATCATCTGCCGCTGGAGGCCGAATTGGAAATGCTGCCTTCCGCCTGATAGCTGCCGGATGCCATGATTAACCAAATTCTCACCTGATATACCGCTTAGCACCATAATGGACTGAATGGACTTCATTGACAGCACATTGATGGTCAAGTAGCCTTATCATCAGGTATGTTGATGAATATCACGCATCCGCCACCCTCGTTCCATCGTCAAGGATTCTTATGGCAGTTATTGTGAAGACCACCCGGTCATTCTTCTTGAATTCCACCACCCTGTCGGCACTGCGCAGCGCTAATTTTCGCCTGTATTTCGCGGGTCAACTGGTGTCGATTTCCGGCACATGGATGCAGAACATCGCGCAGGGCTTTCTGGTCTTCAGCCTGACCAAATCTGAACTCTGGCTGGGTATTGTCGCCTGTATATCCGGACTGCCAATTGTGCTGTCCTCACCCATCGCCGGGGTGATTGTCGAACGCATCCCGCGCCGCCGCCTGATGATGATGACCCAGACCGCCCAGATGATTCTGGCGTTCATTCTGGCTGCGCTGACTTTCTCCAATACGGTGCAGGTCTGGCATATTGTCGTGCTGGCCTTCCTGCTGGGTGTGACCAATTCGCTCGATATGCCCGCGCGTCAGACCTTTGTGGTGGAGATGGTCGGGCGTAATGATTTGCACAGCGGAATCGCCCTCAACTCGATTTTGAACAGCGCCGGACGTGTCCTCGGCCCGACAGCCGCCGGTCTAGCGCTGGTGCAGTTTGGCCCCGCCTGGTGCTTCTTCATCAACGGCGTGACCTTTCTGGCAGTGCTGGCGAGCCTGTTCTGGATGGATGTGCCGTTTGCCATCAAGCACATCAACCGCGCATCGCCCATCAGCCAGCTTCGCGAAGGCTTGAGTTATTCCCGTCATGATCCGGTAGTCTTACCGCTGCTGTTGTTAGCCTCATTGGTCGGGCTGTTCGTGGTGCCGATTATTCAACTGCTGCCCGCTTTTGCCGATGTGGTGTTGAATTCACCCAAAGAAGGCTATGCTGCACTCAGTAGTGCGCAGGGTTTCGGGGCGGTACTTGGCGGTATTCTGGTGGGGTGGATGGCGGGTCGCTTCGGCTACGGTAGGGTGACAGCCGTTTCGCTCATCTTGTCTGCTGTGACCACCGTCTGGCTGGCGCTGCAAACGACGGTTCCGCTGGCGGCCTTTGTCGCTGTTCTCACCGGAATTTTTCTGGTGTTGCAGTTGGTCAGTGTGAATACATTACTTCAGAGCGTTGTGCCAGATCAATTTCGCGGGCGTGTGCTGGCACTCTACACACTGGCGCTGATCGGCCTCGCGCCTTTCGGAGCGCTGGTATTGGGCGCAGTCGCCAACCTCATTGGCACGTCTCCGGCGATTGCGTTATATGGCTTTTTAAGCGGTCTGTTGGGACTCGTCGTTCTGCTGCGCTGGCCTGCTGTCATTCGTCAGCAGATTTTGCCCCACGAACCGGAAACCCCGGATGTGGAAAATGCCGAACTGCCGTCAAACGAGAAACTCGCTCCGGCAGGTTAGTAGGGGTGCAGCACTGCTGCACCCATAATAAGCGAAAGTGTTAAATCACTACCACGCGCTGCCGACGGCGGCCATTTCCATGGTTGAGGTGGATGCCTTTTTCGCTGGCATAACCTCTGCCGCAGCCGGGACAGTTTCATCCGTATCGGTCTTTTTAGCTGCTTCCGGAGCCGCTTTTTCCATGACAATGATTTTGCGTTCAATCAGGAGGTCGAGTCCCATTTTGAACTCCTCATCAGAAAGTCCTAACGTGTCCTGTACGGTCTTGGGGTCTTCAGCATAGCCTTCCGGTAATGCTTTGAGATGATCGCGAATCATACGGGCAAAGTGTTTTGGGCTTTTCTGATCGGTGGTCATGAGTGTACTTCCCTTGAAGCACTGATAATTGATTGATAATGCATAGATTATCTCAACGATACCTCAACTTTTAATTTTGTCCATTGATGTTTCAGCCTTGTAACAAAAAATTCATTTGCCCTTCGCAAATCTCCCTGACGCGCGTAAAGAATGTAACGTGGTGTAACAGCATTGGTATACCGTAAGGGGAGAATTAATTGTCTTTACTAACAGCTAATGGCTAACCGCTAAAAGCTACCTTTTGGTTAGAACATTCGTACCGAAAGGTCACCCTTTTCCCGCCAACTTATGATACGCTGTCCATTGGTGCGCGAATTCATGTTCAGGAGGTTGAAGGTCATGAACCCATTTTGGCCGTCGGCGGCAAATAACACGGGAGCGATTGCTGCCGCCACCCCCCATCAGATCGGCGGCAATACAATGTGTCTGGCAAAGTTGGCGGCGCTCTCATAAATCCGCATCGCAATAGTATTTCACGGGAAAATGTTTGTCATTTACCACAATCTGTCGCCAATATCGCCAATAAAATGTCAATCAATTGACTTTTTTGCTGCAATTTCACGCGAGAGACATCGGTTTAATCTAGCGGCGAAAGTGGCAACTGATGACTGATGACTGCGGACTATCGACTGACAACTCTAAAATGAAAATGAGGAAGAAGAACAAGAAAAAAGAAAATAGTGCGGCATTTCATCCCCGCTGCAATGCGGCATTTGGGACATAAAATGCATCACCTTCCCGCGAAAGTGATGCATGTGGGACATAAAAGTGCAGCATGATGCATTTCAAATGCCGCACCTTCATTATCAAACGGCCACAGCCACAATGCTCTGGAAGCTGACCGCTATTTCACCGGAACCGTATCGAGTGGTGTCAGACCCGCTTCGATCTCTTTGCGGTGTGGTTCGAGGAAAGGAGGCAGTGCCAGCCGTTCGCCCAATGTTTCCAGGTCTTCATCGGCAGTGAAGCCGGGGCCATCCGTAGCCAGTTCGAACAAAATCCCGTTCGAGATGCGGAAGTAGAGCGACTTGAAGTAGTAACGATCCACTTCGCCGGAGGTGCGCAGTCCAAAACGGCTCAATTGTTGATTCCAGGCGCGCTGTTCCTCAACATCGTTCACACGGAACGCGACATGGTGGGTTCCACCGCTGCCCAATCCGGCGAAGCGCTGCTGAGGCTGGACGACAACCTGCACTTCCTTGCCGGGGCCGCCGCCGTCCATCGTGAAAATCACGATCTGCTCATCGGGATTATCCGGGTTCGGCTGACGATCCGCTTCGGTGAAACCGAGTACCTGTGTCAGGATCACGCCGACCTGTGACAGGCTCGGCACCGAGAGCATCACGCCGTAGAAGCCGCGCACCGCGAATTCAGTCGGGATGCCTGCGCCGTCCCAGATTTCGCCGTGAAATGGAGTGCCGCCGTCGTCAACCAGGGTTAAGCGCTGCCCTTCAAAGTCTTGGAAGCGCAGGATGTTCCGTCCGGCAAAGCTCTGAATCGGGCTGTGCGTAATATTGAGTTCATCGAAGCGCTTGACCCAGTAATCCAACGCGGCCTGCCCGTTGACGCGAAACAGCGTATTCACGATGCTGTCTGTGCCGCGTCGGTTCGTGCCCGTCTGCGGCCAATCGAAAAAGGTCATGTCGGTGCCGGGGCTGCCGAGTTTATCCGCGTAGAACAGGTGATAGGCTGAAGTATCGTCCTGATTCACGCTTTTCTTGACCAGTCGCAGTCCCAGTACGCGGGTGTAGAAATTCACGTTGCCGGGAGCGTCGCCCGTAACGGCGGTAACGTGGTGAAGTCCGTGTAACTGCATGGTGGTATTCATATCCCTGTCCTTCGTTCAACATCAAATCATTTGACATTAAACAGTTTAACATGATATGATTGAGCTTGTCAATCATCACTGTGTCAGAAATGTACTAGAAAGACTCGCATGGGAACGAAATATCAGGGAACACCTGAAGAAATCCACGCGCTGGACAGCTACATTAAGCTCACCCGCGCTTCGGAGAGTGTTTTCAGCCGGACAACCGCGCACCTCTCCAACTTTGGTATTACGGACAGCCAATTCGCGGTACTCGAAGCGCTCTATCACCTCGGCACACTCTCACAGGTCGAACTGGCGCAAAAGCTCCTGAAAAGTACCGGGAATATGACGATGGTGCTGAAGAATCTGGAGAAGCAGGATCTGATCTGTCGTGAACGCAGCCGGGAAGATCAGCGTTATGTCCATGTCTCGCTGACCGACGCGGGACGCGAACTCATCGCCCGTATCATGCCCGTCCATGTGCAGGGCATTGTCGAAGCGATGAGCGTATTGACTGCTGAAGAACAGGCCGAGCTAGGGCGCTTATGCCGTAAGCTCGGTACGATGCAGACAGCCAATTCTGCTCAGGATTGACTCGCCGTTCCGGTAACAACGTCAATGATCTTCGCTACGCCTGACGTGAACCATATCGGAAAATGCTGGCGCAGTGCCCATTCCGCGATGTGTTCCCGCCAACTGAGTGGGACAATCTTAAAAACGCGGTTGATGTTGTAATCGCCCAGACTCGGCGCATCGGGACGGTCAAAGACCTTCGTTCCGAGGTAGCGGTCAAATTTCCAGGGATAGCCTTTCGGGCGCTCCATCGGCTGGAAGGAATGTCGATATTCGTTTTCGCTCAATACCTCATCCGCTGCTGTGCTGATAGATAGCTTAATCCGGTCGCATTGTTCGGGCTTAATGACCCAATTCACTTCGATACGTTGGGAGGTATTCGCCCCGATGGTGTAATGCCACAGTTTTCCATCCAGAAGCATTTCATCCTGATCGCTAAAAATAAACCAGTTCACGATCATATCGGAATAGACCTGCGGTGTATCGTTAAAAACCCACAGCGCGATAGGCTTCTGCCTGTCATGTTCCATCGCGACATGCAAAGGTTGGGACGCGCGTTTCAGGGCTTCATAGCCCCCTTTTTTCTGTCGCTGGGCATCCAGCACACCACAGCCGACCTGTGGCACCAGATCAGCCAGCCAGAAGTGGATGTACCCAGCGGAAGCAGTCGCCCGTAAACGACGCAAATGCTCGACCTGATATTGAATCAACTCGGCCTGATATGCCCACAGCGAGTCGATCTGTCCCTCAAGGTGTTTCAGGCGCTCCCACGCATCCGGATACTGCTGTAAAGTCATGATTGCACCGGGCACTTCGAAGCCGAACTCGGTATTTAAACAGAACGAATGCGCATAAATATCGGTATAATGCCGCGTCCAGAGTGCGCCGTAGTATGAATGCATATCGCCGCTGCGCTGCCAGTCGTTCTCCATTTGCCCGGAGCAGATGAAGACAGGCCGGGTCGGGTCTTGCTCTACAGCATCGGCATACAGCGCCGGGTCGGGATGCTGTTCCAGATTTTGGCGACGGGCGAAAATCATGGTCGGCTCATTGTGACACGTCCAGGTGATTATTGACGGGTGATTGCCCAACAGATTTATCATGTCGTGCTGTAAAATCCGCGCGCGCGCCTCAAATTCCAGCGAGTAATCCTGTATCCAGTTCAGCTCGAAATCCTGCCAGACCAGCATTCCAGCGCGGTCACACAATTCGTACAATTCTTGTGGGGAGACATGCACATGCACCCGCAGCAAATTCAGGTTGGCTTCCCGTGCAAACTGAATATCCCGCTCAAATCCTGCGCGACTGCACTGTGACATATACAGGGCAGGCATGTAGGACGTACCGCGTATGAACACCGGGCGCTCGTTTATATAGTAGGTGAAGCGTTCGGGAGAGCGTTCCAGCCGCACCGTCC
>JBGAGR010000220.1:0-13642 GCA_044226645.1 Aggregatilineales bacterium | reverse complement strand
AGATGTCGCCCTCTCGACAGCCTTCCTCTCTTCCGATGAAGCGTCCTATATCACCGGACATGTCCTCGTCGTCGATGGCGGTATGGCGATGTAAATTAACTCTCATAAACCGTAATCAGTTCCGATCTCCCACCCCTCGCCCTGAGGGAGAGGGGCAGGGGGTGAGGGTATGAGGAATTTTGAACAGTGCCCACCATCTTTTCCAAAATCATCGCCCACGAACTCCCATCCACCATTGTTTATCAGGATGACCGCGTAACCGCCTTTAAAGATATTCACCCGCTTGCTCCGGTGCATATCCTCATCGTCCCGAACATCGAAATCCCCACCGTGAACGATGTCACACCCGATCAGGAGCAGACGCTTGGGCACATGTTCATCGTGGCGAAGCAAATTGCTGCGCAGCAGGGCATTGCCGAGAGTGGCTACCGTCTCATCGTCAATTGCAAAAGCGATGCAGGGCAGGAAGTCTTTCACCTGCACATGCACTTGCTCGGCGGACGTAAACTCGGCCCCATGCTGGCGCGTAAGGACTAATGGCAGGCACAAGATAGAATGCGCTATCGCAACATGGTGAATAAATGACATTTGTATCAAAAGTTAGCGAACTTCATGAGCAGGCGATGGAAATAGCCGAACGGGCATATGTGGCTCGACTGAAGGGCGATAAAGAACAGGCGAAAAACTTATCCCGTCAGGCGCTTGATTACGAGTCTGCGGCAGCTGATTTGATGGCCTATACGTCAATTGAGCCGACCCGATCAGTATTGCATCGTAGTGCGGCATCTCTGGCACTAAATTGTGACGAATTGCGTTTGGCCGAAAAACTAATCGCTATTGGTTTGGCAGGTGACCCGCCTGAAGAGATTGCCCATGAACTTAGAGAACTCCTCATGCAGGTCTTTGATCAAATTAGCGTAAAATAACCTGCTCAATGGTCATCTATTTACTTCATCCCCTGATTCGCCATCTCCATTGCCCGCTGTAAGTGGCTGTTTCCCGACGCAGCACTGAAGTACCACTTTACCTGATGCTTCTGCGCCGCTTCATGCAGCCGCTCCCACAGTTCCTTATTTTTCACAGGTTGACCGCTGGCGGTTTTCCAGCCTTTTTTGATCCAGCCGCTTAACCACTGGCTCATACCCTTTTGCAGATACTCACTGTCCGTGTATACAGCCACGCTCGTTTTATTACCGATCGAATTCAGCGCTTTAATCGCGGCGCTCAGGATGAGTTGGTTATCAGTGGAGTTTTGTTCTTTCGCGCTCAATTCCTGCGTCCCATTTTCGCTCACGACCACCGCGCCCCAGCCGCCAGCTTTGTCATCATACGAATAAACTGCACCGACATAAATTTTTACAGCCGCATTACTTTCTGGCACAACTTCCGGGGTAGGGCGGGCAAAAGTTTTACCTGTCAGCCGTTCGATTTCCGCTGTTGCCAATTCATCAACCCGTTCGTTGTACACATGACCCGCATGACCCTTTACCCATTTCCACGAGATTTCGTGCCGCTGGGTAGCCATATCCAGTCGTTCCCATAAATCCTGATTTTGCACAGGCTGACCGCTGGCGGTTCGCCAATTTTTGCGTATCCAACCCGCCATCCACTCGCTGATACCCTGTTTGACATACTTGCTGTCGGTATACAGATCAACATGATACGGCTGATCCAGTGAATCCAGCGCGGTGATGACGGCGGTCAGTTCCATCCGGTTATTGGTCGAATTTTTCTCGCCGCCGCTCAATTCCTTCTGCCCATCCGGGAACAGTAAAACGGCTCCCCAACCCCCTGTTCCGGGGTTCGGACGGCAGCCGCCATCACTGTATATTGTTACACGCGGTTTCGCCATTTTTTCCCCTTATTTTTCCCTCAAAATCCATTACTTCTGTCAATTTTCTAACCAATCTCAAACTTGACTAAATAGCATTTATGTTCTAAAATCAGAGTCATTCACCAACACCAACAAGAACTCCAAAAATCATGGTTATCGTTCCATTTTACTGTTCGATTGGCTTTGCGTCTGCGTTAGATTGTCCGTCAGTGTCCGGTTGGTTGTCGTATACGGCATCTCGTTCCCGTGCAGCCACCGTGCCAATGTCGATGTTGTCACAGCGGCGCTTGCTTCCCGTGTTTTTGCGGCTTTCGGTGGCTTTCCCCGGCCTTCATGCCGGACAACAGACAAGATTCGGTGGCACGTCTCGTGTTTCCCGCCGCACTTTCCGGCGACAATATGACCAATAATGTCCGTTTTTGCCATTCTTGACTGCAAGCTTCTGATTTCTGACTTTTACTGGTAACTGTCGTCTGGTAGCTGGTAGCTTTTACAGGAGTAATCATGAATGACGCGATCTTAACCCTTCATCCCGAAGGTAAACAGGGGGTCAGCATCGGCAGACACAAATACGAACTCGTGCGTGCAGCCATCATCGAAGCCATCCGCTGCAATGGTGAACTCACCTTTAAGGAACTCAAGCAGGCCGTCGAACATCAGCTTATCGGCACATTCTACGGTTCGATTCCCTGGTATGTGACCAACGTCAAGCTCGATCTCGAAGCCCGTCACGAAATTGAACCCATTCCGCGCACCCATCCGCAGCGCCTCCGCCTTACCCAATCTTGATGGAGCAGGCTGATAATTTGAGGCTGCTTCGTTATCGAGTGTTGCACTTTGAGGCCGCCTCATTCGAGGGAGAAAGGATATTGAGGCTGCCTCGTTCTCCCGTGAGGCAGCCGACCCCCCTCCCCACCATCAGGCAGCCGTTTTAGTCGTTTTAAATCACGTAAGCTCGCTCTATAAAACAAAATGCCCAACTCTTATCAAAAGAATCAGGCATTTTGATTTCGCTAACAGCTAATCGCTGACAGCTACTTACTGCTTCAGGAAATTCCGCAGTACCGTGTGCAGAATGCCGCCGTTTCGATAGTATTCCAGTTCGACAGGCGTATTGATTCGTGTGACGACCTTGAATTCCTTCACTTTGCCGTCCGCTGAGGTCGCCCGGACGGTTAATTCCTGACCGGGTTTCAGGCTGTCGTTCAAGTCAGCAATTTCAAAGGTTTCCTTCCCGGTCAATCCGAACGTGTCCCATCCTTCGCCGCTCTTGAATTGCAATGGTAGAACACCCATCATCACCAGATTGCTGCGGTGAATACGTTCGAAGCTCTTGGCGATAACGGCTTTCACACCCAGCAGGTAAGTTCCCTTCGCTGCCCAGTCACGGCTCGAACCCATGCCGTAATCAATACCTGCCATGATGATAAGCGGCGTACCATCTTCAATGTAGCGCATCGCCGCATCATAGATGTCCATCTTCTCGCCCGTCGGGAAGTATTCGGTGATACCCCCTTCGCTGCCGGGGATAATCTGGTTCCGCAGCCGGATATTCGCGAATGTCCCACGAGTCATCACCCGGTCATTTCCACGACGAGTACCGTAGGTGTTGAAATCGGCCTTCTGGATACCCTTATCCATCAGATAACGTCCGGCTGGGCTGTCCTTCGCGATGTCACCCGCTGGCGAGATGTGATCGGTTGTGATCGAGTCTCCGAACATACCCAGCGCTTTTGCACCCTTGATCGGTTCAATGGCAGGTGCATTGGGCGAGAGATTCACGAAGAACGGCGGTTCCTGAATATAAGTGCTGTCATCATCCCAGGGATAAACAGCATCACTCGCACTCGGAATTTCATTCCACATCGGGTTGCCTGTGTAGACATTCCCGTATTGCGTCTTGAACAGATCGGGCGAAATCGCATTCTGAACCGTGTCGGTAACTTCTTTTTGGCTCGGCCAGATGTCCTTCAGATAAACATCATTGCCTGCTTTGTCCGTTCCAATTGGCTCAGAGTTCAGGTCAATATCGACTGTACCCGCCAGCGCATATGCTACGACCAGCGGAGGAGAAGCCAGGTAATTCGCCTTCACGAACGGATTTATGCGCCCTTCAAAGTTACGGTTGCCGCTCAACACAGCCGCTGCGACCAGATCGCCTTCCTGCACTGCCGATGAAACTTCAGTGGGCAGTGGGCCGCTGTTTCCAATACAGGTCGTGCAGCCATAACCAACCGTGTAGAAACCAAGTTGTTCCAGGTACGGAGTCAGACCCGCCTTATCCAGATATTCGGTCACGACGCGCGAACCGGGAGCGAGGCTGGTCTTTACATAGGGCTTGCGCATCAGCCCTTTTTCGACAGCTTTTTTCGCCAGCAAACCCGCGCCGACCATCACCGAAGGATTGCTCGTGTTGGTGCAGCTCGTGATTGCAGCGATGACGACCACACCATGACCAACTTCGGCGCTGTGTCCGTTGTCTTTCACGGTAGCGGTGTTGTCGAGTGCATCTTCCTTCAATTCAAATCCACGTTCCTTAACCGGGGTACGCAGCGCCTTCTCGAAGGTGTTCTTCATATCGCGCAGCAGCACACGATCCTGTGGACGCTTCGGGCCAGCCATGCTCGGCTCAACTTCGGAGAGGTCAAGTGACAGCGCATCGGTGAATTCGGGATCGGCTGTTGCATCTGTGCGGAACAAGCCCTGTTCTTTGCTGTACGCTTCCACCAGACTGATGAGCGCTTCATCACGTCCCGTGCGGCGCATAAATTGCAATGTTTCATCATCCACCGGGAAGAAGCCCATTGTTGCGCCGTATTCTGGAGCCATATTTGCGATAGTCGCGCGGTCAGGCAGCGTCAGCTTGCTCAAACCGGGGCCATAGAATTCAACAAACTTATCCACCACGCCCTTTTTGCGCAGCATTTGTGTGACCAGCAGCACCAGATCAGTCGCCGTAGCGCCTTCCCGTAACTGCCCGGTCAGCTTGAACCCGATCACTTCCGGCATCAGCATATAAGTCGGTTGTCCCAGCATGGCGGCTTCGGCTTCAATACCACCCACGCCCCAACCGAGTACACCCAAACCGTTAATCATCGTGGTATGGCTGTCGGTGCCGACTAGAGAATCGGGAATAGCAACGGTGCGACCTTCATTATCCTTCGTCAGTTGTACAACCTTCGCCAGGTATTCCAGATTGACCTGATGCACGATGCCCGTTGCCGGAGGGACGACTTTGAAATTATCGAAGGCTTTCTGTCCCCAGTGCAGGAATTCATAGCGTTCGCGGTTTCGCTGGAACTCGAACTCCGAATTGATCCGCAGTGCTTGATCCGACGCGAAGCTGTCCACCTGCACCGAGTGATCGATGACCAGATCAACGGGCACCCCCGGATTAATCTTCTTCGGGTCGCCGCCCATCCGCACCATCGCACTGCGCAGTGCTGCCAGATCGACTACGCAGGCCACACCCGTGAAGTCCTGCAAAATCACCCGCGCCGGGGTGAACGGAATTTCGACCTGCTGCGGCGCTTTGGCATTCCAGTTTGCCAGATTCTTGACCGCATCCTCCGTGACCTGAAAGTTATCGAGGTTGTGCAGCGCATTTTCCAGCAGAATTTTGATGCTGAAGGGTAGTTTGTCCACATGCCCGAAGTTGAGTTTGCTCAAGCGATAAAGTGTGACTTCGCCACTCCCGGTCTTGAGCGTTCCCCGCGTTCCGAAAGTATCCAGCGTTTTACTCATTTGGTTTCCTTTCATCTATCAATGTAGACCACTCTCACCATATGCATGGTGTGAGTAGTTTTGGGGTTAGGATTGCTGAGGTGTTACGAAAAAATCAATTCTACCGCAAACGTTGAGGGTAGGGCATGACCATTAAATATTTCGTAAATTTAAAGTATCCTCAACTGATCTCATCATAAAGCAGTTCTGTGCTATTATTCAATCTGATCCTTTCAATGACTATGATAGGTTCTGTCTATCATCCATGTTGGATTTGCACAAGCTCAATATCTTCCTCACCATTGCCCGTCTGCGTAGTTTCACCCGCGCGGCGGAGCGTTTGCATATGACGCAGCCAACTGTCTCGCAGCAGTTGGCCGCTCTTGAGGCTGCGATTGGCACACCGCTCCTCGAACGCGATACACGTCGCCTGAAGCTCACACCGGCAGGTGAAACCCTGCTTCCCTATGCCGAAAAAATGATTGGAATGTCAGGTGAGGCACTTGAAGCCGCCAGAGCTGCCGCCGGGTTAGAAGAAACGACTTTGCGCATTGGGGTTGGTCATACGCTGGCGACCTATTTGCTACCGGAATTATTGAGCGCTTTTTGGAAATCATTTCCTACTTATAGTGTGCGAATCACAGTCGGCAATACAGGCGAACTGCTTTCTGCGCTGGTTGAAGATTCTATTGATCTCGCACTAGTGGGTTCACCCGCGCAGCATTCCGAAGTTATGACACGTCCTTTTCGTCGGGATCGGCTGGTCGTCATTGTCGCGCCACAGGACGAATGGGCTTCTCGTAGTGAAATTGATGCCCCTGAGTTGCTGACGAGGGTATTTCTGACCCGCGAGCCGGGTTCTGCCCTACATGCTACCCTCGAACGTTTCTTCAATGCGGATGCTCTGGATGCCGATAATGTGATCTTGCTGGGTGAAACGGAAGCCATCAAACGCAGTGTAGAAGCAGGATTAGGCGTAGCCCTCATTCAGGAAATTGCCATAGAGCGAGAAGTATTGTCTGGTAGTCTGCGTCCCTTGACCTTACGAGGCGCGGATGACAGCCGTACTTATCTGGTCGCCCATCACATTGCCCGTAAAATCCCGAAAGCCGCACAGGCTATGTTGACTCTACTGCTCAATCTCGCAAATTCATCGCTTGTGGCAGGTAAGTAATACGCGCTATTTCTTATCAGGCTGATTTTTCGAAAGGAACTGTCTTATGGCAGATCAACATTCATCCATCTTCAACCGTCTGCGCCGTTTGCAGGAACAAAATCGTTCGAACATTCCGGGCATGATGACCCAGAAAGCCATGAGCACCTTTTCCCTGCAAGGCGATACGATTCCAGACGAACCACAGACCTATGTGAGTGTGGTGGTTTATCCACAAGACCCCTTTGTTAGTGAACCTGCTGTTCGCCAGATGAGCGCCCGTGATATTAATCCCGGATTGGTGAATGCCCGTTTTCAAATTCAGGACAAACTGGCTGCACCTGCTCGACCGGATGCACAGGGCAATTATCTCTATTGGCCGGGTACACCGGAATTCGAGCAGGTCAACAGCTTTTACTATGCGAGTTTTACGCTGCGCATGGTTGAACGCTATGCCCATCGTAAGCTGCCCTGGTCATTTCCCGCGCCGCATATCACCTTAGATCCACATGCCGGAGATGGCGCGAATGCCTTTTACAGCGAACAGGATCGTCTGTTGGGTTTTCACAGTTTCAAATCCAATGGTACAACGATTTATGCTGCTCAAAGTGCCGATGTAGTCAGCCATGAAACAGGTCACGCCATCCTTGACGGGATTCGTGACTTGTATAACGAGTCTTTTGGCCTGGGTCCGGCAGCTTTTCACGAGAGTTTTGGTGATATGACCGCCGTTCTGGTCGCACTTCACGATGATTCATTGGTCAAGCGTCTTCTCGAATGGACGAGCGGTAATTTGCGTCTGCAAAATTTTGTCGCGGCTTTAGCGGAAGAAATCACAGAACTCTCTGTTACTGACGGCGAACCAATACCCGGACGCACCGTTTATCTTCGCAATGCCCTGAACGCTTTTACCAATATCCCTTTCGATAAATTGCCCAGTAATCCCGAACAACCTGCTGTTCAGCTTGGGCGTGAAAGTCATAATTATTCGCGTCTCTTTACCGGCGCATTTTATGATATTCTCGTCGGCATTTATGAACGCGAACGCCACACAACCGCTGATCGTGCTGCCATTCATCACACCCGCGATTTGGTCGGGCACCTGCTGGTTGGCGCTATCGAACTTGCTCCAGTAGGCGAACTTGATTTTGGCGATATGGCGAAAGCTTTTCTTGCGGCGGACACGTTATTTTCCAAGGGTAAATATGCCGACATTCTGATGCGTGTGTTTGATGAACGCGGACTGCTGACGACTGCTGCTGCCCAGGAATTTTTGCAGTCACTCACCAAATTGCCTGAAATTCGTTTGCCAGCTACCATGAACTCAGCCATGGACGCGGCACAATTTCTGGAAAATGTCGTTTTCCCGACACTCGCCTTGCCCAAGGACATCGACCTGATTCCCATGAATGTTTACCGCAACGCGCTCGGTCACGTCTACATGACCTATTTTGCCCATCGTGAAGTCATGCTCATAGGCGACCAATTCAAAAATTTTGCCAATTCTCATGTCGATGCCTTTGGTGGTTTGACCCTCGCGTTTGACGAAAAAGGGCTTTTATGCAGCGCGTGTTTCCGTCCGGTGACGGATGAGGATGTGCGCCAGATTCAAATTCTGACGGCGGATTTGATTGCGCAGAGTCTGGTCATAAGCCATACCCCGGAGGGCAGTTTTGCTCCTGCACCGCTTTATATGCAGCCGGATACCCCCATTGGGTTATGGCTCTCAATGCCCCCGCCTACTTTGGATCAGTCCACTCCCAACCGTTCCGTGTTAGTGAAGTATCCGGTGCTGTTTGATCGCTTACCATTTCGCTTTACAGATATACTGACCTACCTTTCGACCTGGAAGGGCAAGTCAGGCTGAAATAGTTTCCCGATAAGGAACGGCTAAGTCTGGCTTGCACTTTCAGCCATCCGCTGTAAACTTTCGCTCATAGTTATTGTGCCTGATAATGAGAGGTCAAAAATATGGGCCGTTCAAGAACTGTCGAACGTCGTAAAGAACGCGAGCAGCAGAAAAAACGTCAGCGTCAAACCACGATTCTGATTGGTATTGGCGTTGTTGCCGTCCTCGCGGTTTTACTGGTACTGCTGATTAGTGGGCCAGCCGAAGCTCCGATTCCAACCGAATCGGCGGCACGTTATGAGGGTATTGCTCAAAGCAAAACTTCCGAAGGTTTCCCAGTCCTGGGGAATGCCGACGCACCTGTCAAGGTGATCGAATATTCAAGTTTCGACTGCACCCATTGTGAGGAATTTCATGCCAGTGCTGTCCCCGCGCTTGTAGACCGGGCACGTAAGGGCGAAATTCAACTAACCTATGTTCCTGTATTTGGATCAGGTAGCGTTGCCAACGGGCAGGGTGCGGCGCAAGCGGCAGTCTGCGCAGGTGAGCAGGGCAAATTCTGGGAATTCCATGATGCTTTGTTTAACTGGCAGGTAACTTATGCCAACACCGCTTTTTCGCAGAACCGCCTGTCAGCCGGTATCACCAATCTGGGTATCGATAAACCAACCTGGGATGCCTGTATGACAAGCGCCCTGCCGAACGATGTGGTCAATGCTGCTGTGGAAGCAGGTCGTGTCCAGAACATTGCGGGTACACCAACCATTCTGGTGAACGGTACCGTAGTGGCATCTGCTGATCTCGCTTCTGTTAATACGGCAATTGATACGGCCTTAGCGCAGGCTCCTGTCCAGCCAGTCGTTGAGGCTACGCAGGAATCGACACCGGAGGCCACCGCCGCTGCTGTCGAAGCAACCGCTGAAGCGACTAGCGAAGCAACCACTGAAGCGGCAGCCGAGCCAACAGTTGAGGCTACTGCTGAAGCTACCCCGTAAGCCTCATTAGCATCAATGTCATGGTTATGGGCGCATTTTCGGATGCGCTCATTTTTCTGTAGCATATGGGCATATAACAGGCTCTAGCGCATTTGCGGATATGGAATATAGTTATTACTTTCGCTGCTCGGAGACAAAATCTTATGCCCACCACAGCCAATCGTGTATCCACTTTCGGCACAACTATTTTTACCGAAATCAACAATCTGGCGCAGAAGCATAATGCTATCAATCTGGGGCAGGGCAGGCCGGATTTTGATGGCCCGCCGGATGTCATCGCGGCGGCGGTCAAGGCGCTTCAATCCGGTCAGCATAACCAGTATGCACCGGGGCCGGGAGCGTCGCCGTTCCGTCAGGGCATCGCCAATCACGCCGGCAAATTCTATAACCTCGACATTGACCCCATGACGGGCGTGGTCGTAACCTCCGGCGCGACGGAAGGAGTGTTCGCTTCCGTTTTAGGGACAGTTGACGCGGGTGATGAAGTTATTGTCATCGAACCCTATTTTGATAGTTACGTCCCCAATATCATCATGGCGAATGCCACGCCTGTTTTCGTCCCGCTGCATCCACCGGATTGGACACTCGATCCTGACGAATTGCGCAAAGCCTTCACGTCCAAAACCCGCGCTATTTTATTCAATACGCCCCAGAATCCCACTGGACGGGTATTCACACGCGAAGAAATGACCATGATTGCCGATTTATGTATCGAACATGATGTCACCGTCATTTCTGATGAAGTCTATGAACATATGGTGTTTGATAACGCCCAGCACATCCCAATGGCGACTTTGCCGGGGATGTTCGAACGCACTGTCACCGTCAGCAGTTTGGGCAAAAGTTTCAGTGTAACGGGTTGGAAAATCGGTTGGGTTTACGGGCATCCTGATCTCATCTCAGGAGTTATGCGCGCCCACCAGTTTGTGACTTTCGCCAGCAATTATCCCGCGCAGGAAGCCGGAGCCTATGCCCTCACGCTGCCTGGAACTTATTTTGAAGAACTGCAAGCCATGTATACCACCAAGCGCGATCTGATGATGGACGCGCTCAATAATGCTGGCCTTAAGGCGCATACTCCCGAAGGCACATACTTTGTTATGGCGGATTTTTCCGACGTGTTTGATGGCGACGATATGGCCTTCGCTCGTTATCTGGCGACGGAAATTGGTGTGGCCTGCATTCCTCCATCGCCTTTTTATGGCCCGGATCATCGTCACTTCGCCACAAAACAGGCACGTTTCGCCTTCTGCAAGAGTGATGACACCCTCCGCGCGGCTGGCGAACGCATGGCGAAGCTGAGAGGGTAATTACCATTGGATTTCGTAGGGACACGATACATCGTGCCCGCTTGATGACAGAAATCATATGAAGGTGCTGACATGGAATCAATCAGCGTTTTTGACATCTTCAAAATCGGCGTTGGACCCTCCAGTTCGCATACGATGGGACCCTGGCGTGCTGCTCAACAGGTCTTGATGCGGCTTCGTCACGATGGTCAGTTCGAAGATATTGAATCCCTCACGGTTGATCTCTACGGTTCGCTTGCCAAAACGGGCAAAGGACACGGAACCGATATTGCCGTTCTGCTCGGCCTCAGTGGTGACGATCCTGCCACCTGTGTTACTGAAAAAATCAGCGACAGAATAGCCTATATCCACTCTGTCCAGGAAATTGACCTGCTTGGTATCAAGCGCATTGCCTTTGACCCGGCTCTCCATATTCAGTTCCATTTTCAGGAAACACTGCCATTTCACCCGAATGGCTTGCGCTTTACTTTTCGTCTGCTGAATGGTGCGGAACGGCAGGAGACGTATTATTCCATTGGCGGCGGATTCGTCGTTCAGGAAAATCAATCGACTAGCAGCGATTTCAAACATCTGCCATACCCCATCGAATCTGCGGCGGATTTGCTCCAACATTGCAACACATCTGGATTGCCCATTTCCAGCGTGGTCTGGCAGAACGAATTAAGCTGGCGAACCCCGGAAACCATTCGCGCAGATTTGCAAATCATCTGGCAAACCATGTTGGGCTGCATCTATCGCGGTTGTCATGCCGAAGGTGAACTTCCCGGCGGATTAAAAGTGGTTCGCCGCGCCAAACGCCTCCATCAACGTCTGTTGGCAGATAAAAGCTACACGAATATTGATGAATGGATGCAGGCCATTCGCCAAACCGGACAGTATTTTCAGGATACCCTCAAATGGATTAGCTGTTTTGCGCTGGCGGTCAATGAAGAAAATGCTGCTTTCGGACGTGTTGTAACCGCTCCGACCAATGGCGCAGCCGGCGTAATCCCGGCGGTTTTGCTCTATTACACCTGTTTTTGTGGCGACACCACCGCTGAGGATGTAAATCGTTTTCTGCTGGTCGCGGGTGTGATCGGCAGTATCTTCAAAAAGCGTGCCACCATTTCAGCCGCGCTTGGCGGTTGTCAGGCGGAAATCGGAGTTTCTTCTGCTATGGCAGCCGCTGCTTTGACCGAATGCCTCGGCGGCACTGTTGAGCAAACCTTGATGGCTGCCGAAATCGCAATGGAACATCACCTCGGTATGACCTGCGACCCCATTCACGGCCTCGTCCAAATCCCCTGCATTGAACGTAATTCGATGGGCGCGGTCAAAGCCATCACTGCCGCTAACATGGCACTCGAAAGTGATCCCAAACAGGCCAAAGTCTCGCTCGATGCCGTTATCAAGACCATGTGGGACACTGCTCAGGATATGAATATCAAATATAAGGAAACCTCCGAGGGTGGCCTCGCCGTCAACATCCCCGTCAACGTTGCTGAATGTTGAGTAGGGTCGAACTGGGCGTTCACGCCGTATGTTCGCCCGAATGATTATACCTGTCTTTACTTCCCTAAATTCCCTGTGAACGCCTCTCCACGAATGCGACCAATGTTCCAACAATCGCCAACGGGTTGATTCCATTGGGTTATATTATGTCTGGCTGATAAACCTATTTTGAAGCTCATCGCGTAGCCATATAATCAACGGGATTTTGGGCAACACAGTGGAAATCAGGATACGCAACGGCTCGAGGGCAAGAAATAGGATTCCGATAACAATCCATAACTGCTTCTCTCGTAGACCGATGTGATTGGTTTTCAGGCCGAGCGCCAGAATCCAATAAGAATAAATAATGATGATTCCCGAAACTAAAAGGCCGATGATAACACCCACGATTATTGATTTGTCAATGATATCTTGGGATGCTGGTCTCCCCAGTGTTTGGCTAATCGTAAAATTAGTTAATGCAAGGCTGATGATTGATGACACAATGAGCAAAATTTGTTTCGCCAACCAGACTATGGCAACAATCTGCGAATGTTCTAGGAAATTCGATTCGGTCTCGATTTTTTGTCGCACAATCCATCGGTACGAAATATAACTTCCCATCCATATGAGAAAACCGAAAATCACAAGTCCAATCAACACTGCCCATAGGAAATCAAAAGCAACATTTGGACTTTGCCGGGGTAAGCGAAGCGTGTTGTTAATGGAAAGTGCGCTTATAGTAGAAAAGATTGTAGTTACAAGTGCGCCACTTATTATCGTTACCCAAAAACGCCGCCACGAGGCAAATTCAATTTCTTCCTCAAAGGTTATCGGCTTGGGTCTAAAGATGAGGCTGACAGCGCTAATCCAGATGGAAATAATCTCGGTCAGTAAGGGGCGTGGTTCGATCTCGTCCTCAGACTCATCATCTTCTTCATCGTCCTCATATTCATCATCAAAAGGCTCTGTATTGTTATCCATAAATGCCTCGAATAGATAAGTATCGTGCTTTAAGTATATCTATGTTGCTGTTTGATGTGTCTAGAGGTGTGGTGCGATTTCGGGGCATGGTGTAGGGGCGAACTAAGCGTTTACGCCGTATGTTCGCCCGAATGATTAGATCTGTCTTTAATTCTCTAAATTTCCTGTGAACACTTCCTACAAGAACAGCACTACCATCCCCACAAACGCCACCAGCGTCCCAAAAATCGCCTGCTTGCTCACGCGCTCCTTGAACACGATATAGCTGATTGGGATTAAAAAGATCGGCATCAGTGATGATAGGGTAGAGGCAACCCCGACGTT
>JBGAGR010000219.1:0-14341 GCA_044226645.1 Aggregatilineales bacterium | reverse complement strand
CGGCGGACAGCAGCAGATGCTCGCGATTGCGCGGGCGTTGATGCCGGATAATCGTCTGCTGCTGATTGACGAACCAAGCGAAGGACTTGCCCCGGTGATTATCGAACATCTGATGAGCGCGATTCGCAAATTAGCTGCACAGACGACGGTACTGCTGGTCGAGCAGAATTTCCGCATGGCGAGCAAGCTGGCTGACCGCTACATCATCATTGATAACGGGCAGAGTCCGGTGAGCGGGACGATGGCTGATCTGGTCAAAGATGAGGCGCTGGTGCAGCGCTATCTGGGTGTGGCGTAAGCGATGAAAATAAGCATTGTTTTAGGAAAATTATGACCGGGACAAAACGCAGTTCAACTGCGGCGATTATTGTGATTATTGGTGCGCTGCTGGCTTTCAATTTGCTGAAGTCGGGCGGCGATATGGGCAACTTCGGCATCACGGTACTGTCCGGGTTGTTTCAGGGGATGCTGTTGTTTCTGGTCGCTTCCGGCTTGTCGATCATTTTCGGCCTCATGGACATTTTGAATCTCGCGCAGGGAACCTATTTCATGCTCGGCGCATATGTGGCCTACGATATTCAGCATCCGGGTGGACTTATCGACATCACGAGCATTGTTCCTGACCCGAACCTGCGTTTTCCAATAGCGGTGCTAGGAGCGGTTCTGGTGGGAGGGCTGCTCGGTGTTGTGCTGGAACGCGGATTCCTGCGCTGGTTGTATGCGCGTCCGGTATTCCAATTGGTGCTGACCTTCGGCGTATCGCTGGTACTTTCCGAGGCGATTAAGTTCATCTGGTCAACCACGCCGTATAGCTGGACGGAAGTTTTCGGGCTGCGGACACAGGCTTTCGAGCTGTTCGGGCAGGAATTTAGCGTATACCGTCTGTTCATTATCCTGATGGGCTTTTTACTGATTATCGGAATCGCGCTGCTTTTACGGCGAACACGCACGGGGATTATCATCCGGGCGGGGGTGGAAGACAGCGAAATGGTGGAAGCGCTGGGCATCAATGTGCGCGCAGTGTTCACGTTGGTGTTCACGCTGGGCTGCGCGATTGCTGCGTTGGGCGGGGCTGTTGCAGCGCCGTTTCTGGGTGCATCGGCTTCGCTAGGGGATGCTTTTCTGCTGCAAGGGATCGCTGTGGTGGTGCTGGGTGGCATGGGCAGTTACGAAGGAACAGCCGTCGGGAGCATTATGGTCGGGCTGGCGATTGCTGTCGCGCAGGACGCGGCGATTGGGACGAGCTTTTCCGTCCTGCCCAGTATTACGCCGATGCTGGTGCTGATTATCATCCTGCTGATTCGTCCGAGCGGATTGTACGGGAACGCGAGGTAATTTATGAAGTCGATTTCCCGCACTTTACGCGAAAACTGGCTGCTCCTCATTATCATGGCGGGGCTGATTTTGTTCCCGCATATTGTCGGATGGCTGACCGGTTCGAGTCCGGTGGGTGTGCCGCGCGGCGACAGAATGATTATGCGCGGTGAGTCGGTGCGCTGGCAGGCTGTGTTGATCGAGCTGTTCATCCTGGCGATCCTTGCGATGAGCTACAACCTGATGTTCGGGTTTACGGGCGTGGTTTCCTTCGGACACGCGCTGTTTTTCGGCATGGGCGGCTATATTATCGGGCTGGCGCTGCAATACACCGGGATGGACAGCGGATTAGCCTTGATCGTTGGAGCAGTCGCGGGACTGGTAATCTGCGGCGTGTTAGGGCTGCTGATCGGGTTGGTGTCGCTGCGACTGCGCGGCGTGTATTTCGCGATTTTTACGCTGGCGGTTGCGCAGATGTTTTTTATCTACTTTGGACGCTTGAGCCTGACCCGCGCGGAAGATGGTTTCCCGATTACCGATTTGCCGAACTGGATTGACCCTTCGCAGAGCCGTTTGAATTACTATTACCTGACGCTGATCTTTTTCGCCGTGACGTTTCTGGTGATTCGGCGGTTGATGAACTCGCCTACGGGAGCGGTGTTCAAGGCGGTGCGAGAGAACGAAGACCGGGCGCAGGCGATTGGTTATAACACGCTGCGTTTTAAGCTGCTCTCGATCATCCTCGCGGGGATGATGGCTGCCGGGGCGGGAATGCTGCAAATCCTGCTCAATAAGAAGGTCGGGCCGGAAATCCTGGGCGTGGGGTACACGGTTGACCCGCTGCTGATGACGATCATCGGCGGAATCGGGACGTTCACGGGGCCGGTGATCGGGGCGACGGGGCTGCACCTGCTGGATACGGTGCTGCGGGAGACGACGATCACGATTGGTTCGGTGAGCATCCACATCGCGGACATCTGGGGGCTGCTGCTGGGGGGGATTTTCATCGTGGTGGTGATGGTGTTCCCGCAGGGCATCGTGGGGACGTGGGCGCGATGGAGGGAGAGAAGGAAGCGAAGATAGTTCCAAGTTCCGAGTGCAAAGTTCCAAGTCGATAATATCTCGTTTCAAGTGAATGGCCAGAGTTTGTGGCGCTCGGTCACAATTCTCTGGCAGGAGCGCCACAAGTACGGGAAGATTTGTGGCGGCGGCTGTGGCTGTGGCGGTTTTGGCTACGAGCTTCATCTTCATCATCAACATCATCTTCACCTTCATCTACATCTTTGGTCGAATCTCCGCGTGGGAGGTTCATAGCACTTCGAACGGTGATGAAAGCAGCTTCAGTGTTGATGAAGCCTGGTTGCGACGTTGGTGCGCTTGGCGGCAAGCTTGTCCTCGCGTACAAGGTTATGTTTTACGGGAGCGATGAAGCTTGTTGACCTTGACCTTGCTGACATTCAAAAATTTGGTTCCTGGCGGCAAGGTGCGCGATGAATGGTGATGCAGCATCTATACAGCTTACCATAGAAATTACGTTCTGACGGTACGAAGATTCAAACTATCCTCATCCCCTACCCCCTCGCCGCGCAGCGAAGGGGAGAAAAAGCAAGGTACATATTACGGCGCGGGAGTAGCTGTGGGCGGGACATAACCAGGCGCGAACTGGGGACAGGTGGGCGCATCGTCGGTGATGCCATACTGCTGACGTTCGTCGAGAGTGAAGTCGCGGAAAACGCGGAAGCAGGCGTAAGCAACAAGCTGATCTGGTGAGCCGTAGATGTTCCATAAACGGATGGTATTGTCCCTACTCCCGGTTAAGGCATAGCGTCCATCCGGGCTGAAGGCCACACTCAACACAGAGGCAGAATGACCGGCTAAGGTGTGGAGGGCTGTCCCGCTGGCTACATCCCACAGGATGGCCGTTCTGTCCCAGCTTCCGGT
This sequence comes from Aggregatilineales bacterium, assembly GCA_044226645.1. Lineage (GTDB taxonomy): Bacteria > Chloroflexota > Anaerolineae > Aggregatilineales > Phototrophicaceae > CFX2. The sequence goes on along the minus strand of JBGAGR010000219.1, from coordinate 11,086 downwards.
TAAGGCATAACGCCCATCTGAGCTAAAGGCCACACTCATTACTGTACCCCTGTGGTCGGCCAAGATGTGGAGGGCTGTCCCGCTGGCCACATCCCACACGATAGCGGTGTTGTCAGTACTTCCGGTCAAAGCATAGCGTCCATCCGGGCTGAAGACCACACTCGCCACTCTGTCCGTGTGACCGGTTAAGGTGTGGAGGGCTGTCCCACTGGCTACATCCCACACGATGGCCGTTCTGTCCCAGCTCCCGGTCAAAGCATAGCGTCCATCCGGGCTGAAGGCCACACTCGCCACTTCGTCCGTGTGACCGGCTAAGGTGTGGAGGGCTGTCCCACTGGCCACATCCCACACGATGGCCGTTCTGTCCCTACTCCCGGTCAAAGCATAGCGTCCATCCGGGCTGAAGGCCACACTCGCCACTACGTCCGTGTGACCGGCTAAGGTGTGGAGGGCTGTCCCACTGGCCACATCCCACACGATAGCGGTGTTGTCAGCACTTCCGGTCAAAGCATAGCGTCCATCCGGGCTGAAGGCCACACTGTACACTTCGTCCATGTGACCGGCTAAGGTGTGGAGGGCTGTCCCACTGGCCACATCCCACACGATGGCCGTTCTGTCCCACATTCCGCTCAAAGCATAGTGTCTGTCCGGGCTGAAGGCCATATCCCATACTCCGCCCGTGTGACCGGATGAGGCGTGGAGGGTTGTCCCACTGGCCACATCCCACACGATAGCCGTATGATCATCGCTTCCGGTCAAAGCATAACGAAGGCCCATCCGGGCTGAAGGCCACATCCCACACGATAGCTGTGTTGTCAGCACTTCCGGTCAAAGTGTCCATCCGGGCTGAAGGCCACTGGCCACATCCCACTATGTGACCGGCTAAGGTGCGGAGGGCGTCCCACCGGCTACATCCGGGCACTGTGACCGTAAGGTGCCCCAGGCTACATCCCACAGGATGCATACCGTCCATCCGGGCTGAAGGCCACACTCACCACTGCGTCCGGAGGGTTGTCCCACTGGCTACATCCCACAGGATGGCCGTTCTGTCCCACTTCCGGTCAAAGAATCCGGGCTGAAGGCCGCGCTCACCACTGCGTCCGTGTGACCGGCTAAGGCGTGGAGGGTTGTCCCACTGGCCACATCCCACAGAATGGCCGTATGATCAAAGCTCCCGGTCAAAGCATAACGCCCATCCGGACTGAAGGCCACACTATACACTTGGTCTGCGTGACCGGCTAAGGTGTGGAGGGCTGTCCCACTGGCCACATCCCACAGGATGGCTGTTCTGTCCATGCTCCCGGTCAAGGCATAACGTCCGTCCGGACTGAAGGCCACACTATTCACTTGGTCACTGTGACCGGCTAAGGGTGGAGGGCTGTCCCACTGGCCACATCCCATAGGATGGCTGTTCTGTCCATGCTCCCGGTCAAGGCATAGCGTCCGTCCGGGCTGAAAGCCACACTATTCACTCGGTCACTGTGACCGGCTAAGGTGTGGAGGGCTGTCCCACTGGCCACATCCCATAGGATGGCTGTTCTGTCCATGCTCCCGGTCAAGGCATAGCGTCCGTCCGGGCTGAAAGCCACACTATTCACTCGGTCACTGTGACCGGGCAACAAAAGTACGGTTAGCAACTGATCGGCAACTGGACGAAGTGCAGCCTCCGCCTGCGGTGAATAAACGGTATTCAAGGCACGAATGCCAAGCAGTGCGGCTACTTCGGCATTAGGGCGAGAGCTACTTAAGGTATAATTGGACAGGGCGGCGAGGCGAAGGGATTCAATTCTGTTTTTGCTGTCTTGCACCTGTGTGGCGACTAAGGCGGCTTGGGTATTAACGGATCCGAGCGTGGCATTTCCAGCATACACCCGTGTACCAGCAACATTTGCACCCGCGATGGCGGTTTGCTGGGCAAACACTGCTTCTCCTTGGGCCTTGGTCGCGGTCACGGCCTGAGCAATAGAAGTATCACGAGCTAAGACTGATTGTGCCTGAGCACTACCAGCGACCTGAGCCTGTCCTTCAAAGATTTTCGCTTGGTTGTAGACGAAAACTCCAGCAAAACCAGCAATCAGCAAAAAAACACTCAACACAGTCGCACTCAAACGGAATTGACGGATACGGCGTTCGCGCTGCGCATCCTGTCGTGTAGATTCATCTTCCGCCGAACGGCTGGCGGCAATGTAATTACGCTGCTCGTCTGTGGCGCGGGGTTCGTCAACAGCGGCTTCGGTTTGGGCAAGCCAATCTTCATAGTCGATGAGTTCATCACCACGCAGGAGGGCGCTGGGAGAGCATCCACGCGTTTCCCAATCGCGGATACGTTGAAGTAAGCGGCGATGCGCTTCCTTGCGCTCTCTATCTGTATCGACGGTTGCCAGCAATTCTGTGGTCGCCTGATTCAAATCTTCTTTCAGTTTGTCCGCATAATCTACCCATTGAATAGTTTTGAGGTAATTCCAATTATCAACAGCCTGATTGCTTAGAGGCTGGTGCTTCCATTTGTTTTCATCGAGCGGTTTGTAGATAAACGGAATGATTTGTTTGTTATTCTTGCGGGCATGTTCGATTTCGCGGTGGCAATAAACGGAGTTGAGGGCATCCTGACTGACAATAAGGACGAAGTTATCAGCATCTTCGATAGCTTCACAGATGGATTTCCACCAATCTGTGCCTGTGTCGATGCCTTTCCAATCGACCCAGGCTTCTCGTCCGCGTGTATTGAGATCATCAAAGAGGCGGCGAACGAAATCACTATCGGTACGTGAATAGGATATAAAGACATCAGTCATCACAAATGCCTTTGAAATGTGGATAGACATTATTGTAGCCAAATACAATGGAATGGGCAAAGCGGCGGGGGTTCGGTATGATAGCACGTCATTATTCGTAGCAATTTGAGAGGCTTTCATGGAGCGTCACCCGGAGATTACGCGCCGCCGTTTACAGGTGTTTAAGGCGGAACTCGAAGCGCTGATTTATGCACAGCATACGCCGATTCCCCTGCTGGCCTATGCCGCGCCGGATCGCATTCCCTACGCGCAGGCTGTCGAGGGCGATTATCAGCCCGTGAAGATCGGCGACCAACTCGCGCCATCATGGTCAACACACTGGTTCAAGCTGGACATCGCAATTCCGGCGGAATGGGCAGGGCAGGAAGTCCACCTGCTGTGGGATTCGTCGTCAGAGGCGTGTGTGTGGCGCGATGGTCAACCGCTGCGGGGGTTATCCGGCTCAACCGACAGCGGCGAACGTCCAGCGCATCTGGCGTTCCGGTTGGTCGATGCGGCGCAGGCCGGCGAAACGATCAGGGTGTATGTCGAGGTGGCGGTCAACGATTATTTTGGCATCAACCGCACGGGCAAATATTCGCGCATCGGCTTGCTGCGTCAGGCGGAAATCGCGGTGTTCAACCGGGCGGCGTGGGAATTGTACTGGGATTATGTGATCGTGGCGGATTCGGCGCAGCAGATGGCACAGCCGCGCTCCGGGCAAGCGTTGTTTACAGCGAATGCGATGGTCAACGCGATTGATGTGGATGATTCATCAAGCTGGGAGAATGCCCATGCGATTGCGCGTGAATTTCTGGCGTTGAGCAACGGCGATGGTCAACATTTTGTTTCGGCGCTGGGACACGCGCATATTGATACGGCGTGGTTGTGGCCTCTGGCGGAAACGCGGCGCAAATGTGTACGGACATTCGCGACGGTCATGGAGTTGATGGATCGCTACCCGGAGTATCGCTTCGTATGTTCGCAGGCGCAGCAGTTGGCGTGGATTAAGGAAGATCAACCGGAACTGTATGAGCGCATCAAAATTCGTATCTCCGAGGGGCGATTCATCCCGGCGGGTGGGGCATGGGTCGAACCGGATTGCAATATCCCGTCCGGTGAATCGCTGACGCGGCAGTTTTTGTATGGACAGCGGTTTTATCAGCAGGAATTCGGCATCACCTGCGAAGAATTCTGGCTGCCAGACACCTTCGGCTATCCGGCGGCGCTGCCAGCGATTATGCGCGGCGCGGGGATTCGCTATTTTCTGACGCAGAAATTGTCGTGGAATCAATTCAATAAGCCGACCTTCAGCACGTTTATCTGGGAAGGGCTGGATGGGAGTCAGGTGTTGGCACATTTCCCTCCGGCGGATACCTATAACGGGATGGTCACGGTGGAGGAAGTGCTGCGGAGCATCCACAATTTTAAAGATCACGGACGCAGCCGTCACAGCATGTATCTGTTCGGGTATGGCGACGGCGGCGGTGGGCCAAATGAGGCCATGCTCGAATCGCTGGTGCGGATGCACAATGTCGATGGATTGCCGGAAGTCGAGCAGCGCAGTCCGGGCGAATTTTTCAAGCTGGTCGAAGCGGAATCGGAACGGCTGACAACCTGGGTGGGCGAATTGTATTTCGAGCTGCATCGTGGGACGTATACCACACAGGCGCGGAATAAATTGGGCAACCGGCGCAGTGAAGGTCTGCTGCACGATGTCGAATTTTTGTGGGCGCTGAAGCCTGAAGTGTATCCATCGGCGGAGTTGGAACGCCTGTGGAAACTGGTACTGCTCAATCAGTTCCATGATATTCTGCCGGGATCATCGATTACACAGGTGTACGTCGATTCGGCGGAACAGTACGCCGACATTCGGCAGAGCGCGGAATTGCTGCGGCAGGCGGCACTAGGAGTGCTGTTCCCGAACGCATCTGGCGGGAATGTCGTGGCAGTGAATACGCTGGCGTGGGATCGACAGGAAGTAGTCGAACTGCCGATGGAGGTGGAAACGGCGCAAAAAGCCGCGAATGGCAAAGCACTGACGGCGGTTCATGTGCCGTCGATGGGGTATGCCGTCGCGAGTCCCGATGAGGTATTGGGTTCGCGGGTCACGCTCAATGAAAATAATCAGGGCTTTGTGCTGGAAAATGCCGCTGTCCGGGCAGTGATCGGGCGGGATGGCCTGCTTAAGAGTTTCTTCGACAAAGTGACCTGGCGGGAAATGATGAGCGCTCCCGGCAATCAGTTCGTGCTGTTCGATGACCATCCCATGCATTGGGAAGCCTGGGATGTGGATGTATTCCATCTGGAAAAGCGGCGGGATGTATCGGCAGCAACGAGCGCACAAGTCCTCGAAAATGGGCCGCTGCGGGTTGCAGTGCAGTTCAGTTATGACATCGGGGACGGCAGCACGATGCAGCAAACGGTTTCGCTAACGGCGATTGGGCGTGTGCTGGAATTCGCCTGCGAGGTCGATTGGCATGAGTCGAGCCAATTCCTGAAGGTCGAGTTTCCGACGACGATTCGTACAGCACAAGCGCATTATGAGACGCAGTATGGTTACGTGCAGCGTCCGACGCATTTCAACACCAGTTGGGATGTGGCGCGGTTTGAAGTGAGCGCGCATCGCTGGGGGGCACTGCTGGAACATGGATCAGGATTCGCGCTGTTGAACGACAGCAAATATGGTTATGCGGCGCATGGGAATGTGCTGCGGCTGTCACTGCTGCGTGCGACACATGACCCTGACCCGGTGGCGGATATGGGCAAGCATGTGTTCCGCTACGGCGTGCTGGCCTGCGACGGGACGATGGATTCGCTGGTAGCGGAGGGACAGCGCTTTAATACCCCCCTGCTGCTGAAGGCAACGGGAGCCGAACAGACAGAACAATCCTATTTCAGTGTCGCACCGGATTCAGTGGTGCTGGATACGGTGAAGAAGGCGGAAGATTCGGACGCGATTATCCTGCGACTGTACGAAGCCTGCGGCGGACATTGTACCGCGCGGATTCAGACGAGCCTGCCGTTCAGCGCGGCGATGCACTGCGATTCGCTGGAAAATGAGGAAGGCGCACTGGAAATCAGTGGGAACAAGATTCAGGTGGAGTTGGCTCCGTTCCAGGTGGTGACGGTCAAGCTGATTCCGTGAGGTTCTCGGATTTCATTAGGGCGGGTAGCAATTAACCCGCCCTAATGATGAGATATGACGGCGTGGGAATTCTGTTACAATGTCCATGATACCAGCCTGGAGGTAGAAAAATGGTCGTCGTGATTCGCGCTGTATATGAAAATGGACAATTCCGCCCTCTTGAACCTGTTGATTTACCGGAGGGACAGGAAGCAACGGTGACGATTGATGTTCAGCAGGAGCGAGACATACTGAAGCATTTGTTCGGAGATCGAGTGGAATGGTCAGACCCGAATGATGACCGGAATGCGTGGGTTGAGGAAATGGCTGAGGATATTGATCGCGCGTTTCAGGGGGAACCTCCATTATCCGAAATCATCATCCAAGATCGAGGTGAGGGGTGACGGTTTATTTTTTCGACAGCAGCGCGCTGGTCAAACGCTACGTCACGGAAACCGGATCGCTTTGGGTTCGTAGCGTGACGGCTCCTAGCATCAGAAACATTATCTTTGTAGCCAAAATCACACGGGTTGAGATGGTTTCGGCGCTGATGCGGCGAAAACGGGATGGCAGTTTACCTCCCCGTACCGCTCAGGCCGCACGGTTGTATATTGAGCGTCATACAGCGCGTGAATATGAAGTGTTGAAATTGACGGATGCCATCCTCGAACGGGCCGAGGAATTACTCGACAAACATCCTCTCCGTGCGGCAGATGCGATTCAACTTGCATCTGGGCTGGATGTGCATCGGACATTGGTTTCGGATAATCATCCCGCACCCATTTTTGTTTCCAGTGATACCCGCTTATTGGCTGCGGCGACTGCTGAAGGATTGTTGACCCATCAGCCAGTTTAGTTCATCATCCCTCTCACAAAATTTGTTTTGGCAGGAAGAAATCAATGAATAACGATGCGGGAAATCCGTTTCCGGTGTTGAAGAAGCAGAATTACATGAGTCTGACGACCTACCGCAAGAATGGGCGGGGTGTTCTGATTAAGAATGTTAGGATTTGAGCTATGTGGCCGCAACTTGAGGAGTAAGCTCATGAACAGCATATCAAAGTCCATGTTGGGGACTGTAACCGTTCTGATTTTGCTCATTTTCCATTTCAAAGTTCATGCTCAGGATACAGCCTCAAATGAGATTAGAAGTGTAGCGTGGAGTCCTGACGGGACGCAGATTGCAGTGGGGCAAGGTTCATATATTTGCAATACCGATGATCCAAATGAACACGAAATACAAATCCTCGATGCGATAAGTCTTCAAATGACGCAGGAACTTGTGTTTCACACATGTACTGTAACATCATTGGATTGGAGTTCAGACGGTAAGCGATTGGTCAGCACAGGTGGTGTGGACGGTACGGCTATTGTCTGGGATATTAGTTCTGGAAAACCAATTTCTATTTCGCAGTCTTTCTCTATGCCTGGACGGTATATGGATATTTGGAGTCCTGATGATTCAGAGATAGCGGGTATTGCGGCTGCATCATCAAAAATCGTGATTTGGAATCCAGAAAATGGGGAAACCTTAAACACTTTCGAGCATACCGGGTCTCCGTATGCAATAGCATGGAGTCCCGATGGCGGCGAACTAGTTACAGCGAACGGTAGTGGAAAAGTTGAAATTTGGAGTTCTTCAAGCGGAGAACTCATTTCAGAACTAGAGGGTCATGTTGATATTGTAAGCTCTGTAGTGTGGAGTCCTGATGGTCAAACTATCATTAGTGGCGGCTGGGATAATATGATCTATATTTGGGACGTACAAAGTGGGTCAGTACGTCATGTTTTAAAAGGTCACTCAGCTATTGTGGAAAAGTTGGCACTGAGTCCCGATGGAAGTGAATTAGCCAGCGCCAGCGACGACGCTACTGTCAGAATTTGGGACATCAATAGTGGTGAAGAGGAGCAAATATTCACATATTCAGGCCCAGTTTACACTGTGACCTGGAATCCTGATGGCTCAGAAATAGCTTTTGGTGGTTTACCGAGTGATAATGAAAGCATACAGATTGTATCTCTATCTGACCCACAGACAATAACACCAACACCACAGGCGGAAAATTGATTGCTCAAATCCAGCAATTGTGACCCAAAATATGCTGAACTGATTGAGATTCTATTATGAATACAGATTTCCAAAATGCGTTTCCGGCGTTGAAGCAGCAGAATTACATGAGTCTGACGACCTACCGCAAGAATGGGCAAGGTGTGGTGACACCTGTTTGGTTCGCGCAGGAGGGTGATAAGCTGTATCTGTTCAGCGATGCGACAGCGGGTAAGGTCAAGCGGGTGGTACATACGGCGCGGGTGACGGTTGCGCCCTGCACGATGAGTGGAAGTATTTTAGGTGAGTCTGCGGAAGGGAAAGCGCGTGTACTGCAAACGGCGGAAGATCGGCGTGTTGCTGACGAAGCACTGACGCGCAAATATGGCTGGCAGAAACGGGTGCTGTTTTTCTTCTATAAGCTGCGGGGCGAAAAAGACAGCGATAATGCCTATCTGGAAATTTCGCCTGCGTAAATCCATTCAAGAGGAGCTTATTTATGACCCATGATTTGGCATTTGCCGCGATTCAGCACGCGCATAGTCAGGAGCAGCATTTCCTCAAGGGGCTGCATGAACTACTGGCGATTCCATCGGTCAGCACCGACCCGGCTTATAAGGCGGATCTGGAACGCTGCGCGGAGTGGATTGCCGATGAAATGACACGCATCGGAATGAAGCAGGCGCGAAAAATCGCGACGGATGGGCATCCGATTGTCTACAGCGAATGGTTAGCGGCGGGCGCGGATAAACCGACCATCGCGATTTATGCCCATTATGATGTGCAGCCGATTGTGCCAATTGAATTGTGGGAAACTCCACCGTTTGAGCCTTCAGTACGCAACGGGCGGATTTATGCGCGAGGTGCATGTGATGACAAGTGCGCGGTGTGGGGTGTGCTGAAAGCGCTGGAATCCATGTTCACGGCGAATGGCACACTGCCCGTAAACGTCAAGCTGGTGTTTGAGGGCGAGGAAGAAACGGGTTCGCAGAATATGCAGCCCTTCGCGCTGGCGCATAAGGATGATTTGCTCAAAGCCGATTTGTTCATTTTATGCGACGGCGGTTTTAATCCCGACAAGCCAGAACAGCCCTATGCCCTGCGCGGGATGGTCGGCGTGGAAGTGATTGTACGCGCTGCCGGACATGATCTGCATTCGGGCGAGTTTGGCGGCGCGGTGCAGAACGCGCTCCACGCAGCGGGGAAAATTATTGGTTCGTTCCATGATGAAAATGGACGTATCCAGATTCCCGGCTTTTATGATGCGGTGCGCGGATTATCTGCCGCTGAAAAAGCCAATCTGGACGCGATTCTGGGGCCGCAAGTGCCAGAATTGAAAGCGCGAGTGGGGGTAAAGCAGTTCTGGGCAGAGTCGCTCGGTTCATTCGCGGAACGGACAACCGCCCTGCCTACGCTGGATGTGAACGGTATGTGGGGCGGGTATCAGGGCTTGGGGGCGAAAACGGTCATTCCCTGTGAGGCGGGTTTCAAAGTCTCGATGCGCATCGTACCCGACCAGAATCCGAATGACATCGCCCGAAAGCTGGTGGATTACGTTCACAGGTTCGCCAGCGATACCGTGTCGATTGAAACGACTGTGCAGGCGACAGGCTGGCATTTTACGCTGACTTACGAGGGGCCAATCGCGGAAGCGCTCAACAGCGCGTTTATGGCGACTTGCGGCAAGACTCCGCAGTGGATTCGCATCGGTTCGTCAGGCGCATTCGGCGGTATGTTCCAGAGTGTGCTGGGGATTCCGATGATGGGATTCGGATTCGGAGCAGGTGATAATTACCATGCGCCGAATGAATTCCTGCGACTGGATCATTTCGGACTGGCAATCGATACGTTTATCCACTATCTCTACAATTTAGCTGAACCGGGTGTATTTTCGACCTGAGCAGGCTATTACAGCAGAATAATTTGTGAAATGCATAGCAGGCTGATTGCATCCCCCTGCCCAATGGGATTATCATGAAAATGTGATTTAAAGGGGGCGCGTATGAACAAAGCCAAACATCAGACTATCGAACCAGAAAAGAAAAAAGAGCCGAGTGCGCTGGTCGAATTCGTTGCGCCGTATCCCCTGCCGGACTGCGTGCTGCGCATCCGCGATACTAAATCGCTCGATACCGGCTTCATGAGTCCCGGTTATGACCCATCCTACGAGAAAGTTGAGCCGGGAGTTTACCGCTTCAAGATCAGGCGCACCTGGTATGACCAGCGTTACCGCCGCCAGACTTCCATGATCGCGCTGGAAGGCTATCTCAAGGGCATTGATGCGACTTCAACCGTTGTAATCGCCAAAACGCGCATTTCACTGACCTCAGTGCTAGTAACGGGTCTGATTGCTCTGCTGCTGGCAATGAGCGCATTTGTGCCGCCGCAAAAATCGGGCAATATCATTTTCCTGATTGGCGGAGGGATTATTCTGCTGGTTTACTGGCTGATGATCTGGTGGGATAGACGTTCACTGGTGCGCCTGATTCACCGCGCGATGAGCGATGATTTGATATGAGTGAAAAACCAAAGAAACGGGGCGAATCGCCCATTGAGTTTGTCGCGCCGTATCCGATAGATGACTGCTTGCGGCGCATCCGTGAGACCAAATTGCTCGAAATGAGCGGTTTTAAAACTCCCGGCTTTGATCCATCTTATGTGAAAGATAAGCCGGAAGTGTACCACTTCAGAATACGGCGCACATGGTACGACAATCGTGCCCGACGGCATATCTCAATCGTCTCCCTGGAAGGCTATCTGAAGGCGATCGATGCCACTTCGACAGCGGTTTTCGCCAAAACCTATGTATCAATATTTTCGCTGTTGACGTGGATACTGGCGGCAGCAGTGTTGGGACTCATTGCATTCTCCCCACCACATAAACCCATCAATTTTCTGTTCCTAATTGGCGGCATATTTATTTTGCTGTTCTGCTGGACGACGGTCTCCTCCGATAAACAAGACCTGACCAGCCTGATCCACCGCGCGATGAGTGACGATTTACGATGAGTGAAAAACCGAAGCGGAAACCAAAAAGATTCCCCGAAGATTCAGGAGAATTTACCGCACCCCACAACATTGCGGACTGCATTCAGCGTATCCTTGACATACAAACCCCGGTTCAAAATATCATGCATC
>JBGAGR010000218.1:0-13587 GCA_044226645.1 Aggregatilineales bacterium | reverse complement strand
TCGACTGAAAGGCGATGCGTGTCCCATCCGGCGACCAGACCGGGTTAGCATTCCAGTATAGGTCGTGCAGCAGGAGCGGCCTATTGCACTGCAAAAATTCGCCTGTGCAGGTGATGTCCATGACGTAAATGTTGTATTCGTTGGCGTAATCGGAATAAAAAGCCAGATGTTGACCATCCGGCGACCAGCTTGGGCTGTCGTTAGCGCTGTGATTATCGGTCAGACGGCGGACATGGTTGCCAAAGGCATCCATCAGATACAACTCGCGCAGGGAATCGCGGTCAGAATGAAAGGCGATCCACTGCCCGTCCGGCGACCATGCGGGAGAATATGAACCCGCCTCGTCATTCGTGAGCGGCGCGTGGAGAGGCGATGGTCGATGTCCAGGTAAATGGCGGGACGTTTTCCCTGACTGGAGACATACACGATTTCGCTGCTGTGCGGGAGGATGCTGCCGAGCAGGGGTACTCCTCCGGGCAAAAACCGATGCACACGATGAGCAGGGCGAACATGAGGCGAGTCGTCAGTGGCGACATTTATGGCAAAGATGAATTCAACAGGCCGTACTGCTTCTGAACGCACAGTCCTTCTAGTAATTGTGCAATGACGCTGAAATCAAGCTTTTTGGGGGTGCTTGTATGATGCTGATCTTTGCCAACGTTCAAGCCCTTCAGCAGTTCCCGATGGTCTTTAACACGTCTTCTTTCAGGATGTAGAGGAGATGTACTGCTTCTGGCTGGCAAAGGCAACATCGACTGTGCCATTCTTTTTATACGATGGCATCCCGTAAAACATGCCTTCTTCGTAGTCGGACAGGATTTCCCGGCACAGGCGGCGCAGTTCGGTTAAGCCTTCCCGGCGCTTTTCCGGTACTTCTTCTAAATAGGCGGTCACATCCTTCGCTTCACTTTGCATGGATTTTCCTCCCATATTGACCTGACTTTATTTTACTGACTTGCCATCTTCGCGGCGACTTCCGCCAGCAGCACCGTCATAAAACCCTCTGCTGGACATGCCAGCGCGGGGTCATAAACCGCGTACAGGTCATCGCCTGCCTGAATCAGCAGTCCGATGCGACCATAGGCATGGGCGACAATATGCACTGTCCAGCGTCGTCCCTCATGCTGATAACTATACGCTTCCGCGAAGATTTTGGATGTGCCATTCAGCCAGTCGGTGTATACGTCGCGAAAATCCGGCGCGGGCTGCATGGCGGCGCGGGCGCGTACCATCGCGTAGGCATAAGCCTGACAAACATCGCTGAAACCGCCTACTGCGTACTCGATCTCGACATCTTTCAGGCCGACCTGCGCGTTAATGGCATAGAGCTTGTTTTGAAAGAGGCGCGTGAGTTCCGGCACAACCGCCAGCCATTGCGTCGGCGGTATGTTCTCCGGCATGACGGACAGCACCGCATCGCGCACGCTGTTGAGGGCTGCGCCTGCCTGATCAATCCGTCCCAGGCCGCTGTAATCTTTGGGCGCGAAGGTGGCGATGCCAAAATCTGGCGGCAGGTTATGCGCCGCGCGGAAGTCTTTTAGTGGAATGAAATCGTAGGATGTGCCGTCGATTGTCAGAATCAAATAGATGTCACCTCTAGCCTACATTGCACAGATCGAAGGCAAATTTGAGTCCCATCGGGTCATGCAGCGGGATGAATTCCTGCCCAACGTAGCCTGTATACCCCGTCGCGGCAATGGCACGCATAATCGCGCCGTAGTTCAATTCCTGACTGTCGTCGATTTCGTTTCTGCCGGGATTGCCCGCCGTGTGGTAATGGGCGAAGTGCTGGTGGTAATCGTGAATCGTGCGGATGACATCGCCTTCCATGATCTGCATGTGATAAATATCGTAAAGCAGCTTCACACGCGGCGAATTCACCATCTCGCAGACCTGCACACCCCATTGGGTTTTGTCGCACTGGTAATCCGGGTGGTCAACCTTGCTGTTGAGCAGTTCAATAACCAGCGTCACACCAGCATCTTCCGCCATTTTCGCAATCGGCTGTAAGGTCTCCGCCGTGATTTCTGCGCCAGTTTTGTCATCTAATCCCGCACGGTTGCCGCTGAAACAGATCAGATTCGGGATGCCCCACTGCGCCGCCAGCTTGAGATTGGCCTGTAATTCGCCCGTGATACGCGCCTGATTTTCACGGCGGTTGAGGCCGTTTTCAATCGTGCCATGTCCTTTGATCGAAGCGATTTTCAGACCGTGATCCTTGACCATCTGCCAGTGCGGTTCTTCCACCAGTTCAATGGCTTCATAGCCGATGTCCACCGCCGCTTTACACAGGGCTTCCGGTGTCATTGGATTGGGCACGAAGCACCACCACGAAATCGATTGGCGCAGTTTGCTCACGATGGATTTTCCTTGAGTTCGACGTTAATCAGGTGCAAATCAACAGTGCCGACATTTTCCAGCGTATGGGGCGGCAGGACAGGCGACCATGAGGCCGACCCTAATTCTCTGACCAGACCCAGTTGACGCGAGTCCATAATGACTTCGCCTTTGTCATCCCGCCGGACAATATCCGTCCAACTTAAAATATACAGGATTCCCGGCCAGCGGTGGGTGTGGACATTGGTACGTTCGCCGGGGGGGATGCGCGTTTCCAGCACACGCACACGCTCATTTTCAAACAAAACTTTGTGATGTTCCGGAGCGGCGGCGATTGCGTCCAGTTCAAGCTGCGTCGTCCAATCGGGTGTCATGCTGCGCCAAATCCTTTACTAGGTGAATAGGGCTTTATTATAACCATGCGCCGGGAAAGCAAAACGCCCCGTCATGTGACAGGGCGTTGGTGTTGCAAAATGGACGCGCCGCGAATTAGGCGAGGCGGTTGTAGAATTCGACCACGAGTTGTTCATCAACAGGGGCTTGAATTTCACCACGTTCCGGGATGCGGACGAAGGTGGCTGATGCGGCAGCGGTGTTCACATCCAGATATTGCGGTGCATAAGCGTTGGATTCCAGCGCTTCCACGACCTGAACATTCTTGCGCATTTTTTCGACAACAGCGATGACTTCGCCGGGGCGTACCGCGTAAGACGGGATGTTCAAACGCTGACCATTGACGGTAATGTGACCGTGACTGACCATTTGACGGGCAGCCCAGATGGTTGCCGCGAATCCGGCGCGATAGACCAGATTATCCAGACGGCGTTCCAGCAGACCCAGCAGATTCGCACCGGTATTTCCCGGCATCTTGCGGGCGCGCAGGAAGTAGCGGCGCAGCTGACCTTCACGGACATTGTAAATGAAGGAAATCTTCTGTTTTTCGTTCAATTGCAGACCATAGTCGCTGCGGCGACCCGACCGGAACTGCTTTTCCTTACCATGATCTCCCGGTGGATAAGAACGCTTATCCAGGATGCGCTGGTATTTAGGGCGAGGTGCTAAAACCTCACCAAATCGCCGCTGAACTTTGGCCTTTGGCCCGTGATACGATCCCATCAACTACCTCTGCTTGCGGGTTTTCCCGTCAACAAGTTTCGATTTCAATAGCATTTTTAATGTGTAGGGGTTCATTGTAGCGGCTTTTTTTCAGATTTCCAGAGGGATTTTATCGCGGAAAATATCGAACGGCTCAATAGTGTCCATAAGTGTTCGCAAAACTGGCGGCAGACATCTACAATCGAGCTACTTTTGCGGCTTATTGATGTGGATAAATGGAAAGAACTTTAAGGCGGACACGATGTGTCGTGTCCCTACGAAAATCGGTTTGTTCATAAGGGATAATCTACATGACCGACTCGACTCATCGACTGCCACTGGAAGCGCTGGCGGTATTTCCCTTGCCGGGGATGGCTGCGCCCAATAGTTTTGTATTTTCGCGCGATGGTTCCTATCTGCTGTTTCTGGCGGCGCGGGAAGGCGCGAACCAGCAGCTTTATGCGCTCGATACGGCCAGCGGCGAAACTCGCCTGGCAGCGTCGCCTCCCGACGGCGGTACGCAAGAGGATAAACTCTCGCTGGAAGAAGTGCTGCGCCGCCAGCGCGCCCGGATGCTGGAAGTCGGCATCACCCATTTCGAACGCGCCGCGCAGTCAGACCGCCTGTTGATTCCGCTGCTCGGTGATGTTTATGTGCAGGATGAAATCGGAGCGGAACTTCGGAAAGCAGTCGATTGCGCCGGGAAATCGCCTGCTATCACGCCCACGCTTTCGCCGGATGGCACGAAAATTGCTTATGTGCAGGACAGTGAAATTTATGTCATAGCGGTAGACGGCGGCGAGGCGAAGCAGATCACCTCTGGTGCGCGTGAAAATGGCCTGACCAACGGCATAGCCGAGTATGCCGCGCAGGAGGAATTGGGACGCAATCTGGGCTTCTGGTGGTCGCTGGACAGCCAATTTATCGTCTATGCCGAGGTCGATGAACGCCATATCCCGGCCTATCGCATCGTACATCAGGGTAAGGATGAGGTTGGGGAAAATGCACAGGAAGATCACCGCTATCCCTTTGCAGGCGAGGCCAATGCCCATGTGCGGCTAGCAGTGGTCAGCGCAGACGGCGGCGAATCGGTATGGCTGGATTTGCCGACGGACGAAGAATATTATGTCGCGCGGGTCTTCTGGTGGAATGATGGTTCTCCCGGCGCAGAACTGCTCAACCGCGCACAGACCAAAGTAAACCTCATGCGTTTTAATCCTGAGTCCGGCGCGGCGGCAGTTGTCTTGTGGGAAGAAAATCCGTATTGGATTGGCTTCCGTACCGAGCATTTCATCCGGCTCAAGGATAACAACTTCATCTGGGCATCCGAGCGTTCTGGCTACCAGCATCTCTATCTTTACGGCGCGGATGGGCAGTTGATTCGCCAGCTAACCGATGGCGAGTGGCTGGTGGATGACATCATCAAGGTGGATGAAGTAAACCGCACCATTTACTTCACAGCCAGCAAAGGCTCACCGTTGGAAAAGCACTTCTACGCGGTTTCGCTGGATGGCGGAGATATTCGCAGAATCACGTCTGAAGCGGGGACGCACGATATTGTTATTGATTCGGCCTGTCGTCATTTTGTTGATATTTTTCAAGCGCTGGATACGCCACCTACTGTGACACTCCGTTCGCTGGCGGATGATGGTCTGCTGCATACCATCCATACGCCGGATGATCCGCGTTTAGCCGAATTTCAGCTTGAAGCGCCTGAAATCGTCACGCTGCAAAATCGCGATGGCACAACGCTCTATGGGGCGCTTTACCGTCCACCGAAAAGTTATGGCGATGGCCCATTTCCGACCATCATCCATGTTTACGGTGGGCCGGGGCCGCAGATGGTCGCCAACAATTGGAAAATGACCAATGCCTTGCAGCTTCAATATCTGCGCCAGCAGGGTTTTCTGGTTTTCCGGTTGGATAATCGAGGTAGCGCGCGGCGTGGGTTGGCATTTGAAGGGGCACTCAACCGCCGTATGGGTACTGTCGAAGTGGACGATCAGGTGGATGGTGTACGCTGGCTGATCGAGCAGGGATTAGCTGACCCACAGCGCATCGGCATAACCGGATGGAGCTACGGCGGTTATATGACGCTAATGTGTATGGCAAAAGCGCCGGAACTTTTCAAAGTGGGTGTGGCGGGTGCGCCCGTGTCTCAATGGGATGGCTACGATACCACCTACACCGAGCGCTATATGTCCACGCCCCAGGAAAATCCTGAAGGCTATCGTGAAGGCAGCGTCATGACGCACATCGACCATCTGAGCGGTAAACTCCTGCTGGTTCACGGTCTGATCGATGAAAATGTGCATTTCCGTCACACCGCCCGTCTGATGAACGCCCTCAACCGCGCCCGTAAACGCTACGAGGTGCTGATTTTCCCGGATGAGCGCCATATGCCGCGCCGGGAGGCTGACCGTGTGTATATGCACGAGCGGATTGTCGGCTATTTCATCGACAATTTGTAACTGACGATATGCACTTACGTGAGACTTTCTGTAGGGGCGGTTCGCGAACCGCCCTGTGAAAGCACTAACATCCGTAAAAGAGTGATTGAGTAACCAACAACAATTCACCGTTAGAAATTTCACACCGAAAAGTTTACCAAAAGGTAGCCCTTTTCATCCCAACCTGTGCTACTCTGTCCGTAAGTGTTCGGATTGTGCGATGAATCACGGAGTCGAAATTGCAAAACCGGAGCCATTTTGCAATCTTTGCAATTTGAAATTGCACACAAAATGATTGAATTTACGGAAAAAAAACGTGCTCAAACGGCAAACATTGCAGCAGCAGCCCCACCTGTGCAATTTGCTGCAACTTGGAGTAGAACGTTGGTGATAGTTCTGTTAAGAAATGGTTGTTTTGCAGCGAAAACAGCGGCGGCAAAAATATCCGCCGCCGCCGCGAAACCTTATACAAACCTTGAGAGGAAGAGTATCCATGCAAATGACCATGCGCTGGTACGGGCACGATGACCGCGTGACATTGGAAAATATCCGCCAGGTTCCGGCCATGCGCGGGATTGTGACCGCGCTCTACGATGTGCCGCTGGGGGAAACCTGGCCTTTACAGGCGTTGAAAGATCGTAAGCGGGAGATCGAAGCCGCTGGACTGGAATTCGCGGTGGTCGAGAGCATCCCTGTGCCGGAGGATATTAAACTCGGCCTGCCGGATCGTGACCGCCTGATTGCCAATTTCCGCCAGAGCATCCGCCACATGGGGCAAATCGGCGTGAAAGTGCTGTGCTACAACTTCATGCCTGTTTTCGATTGGATGCGCACCGAACTCAATGCGCCGCGTCCGGATGGGACAAACGGGATGCGCTTTATCGATGCCGATTTAGCGAAAATCGATCTCTCCAAAGGCTTTACCCTCCCGGCATGGGCGGAGGTCTACAGCGCCGAACGGCTGCAAAGTCTCCTTAAGCAGTATGAAGCGATTGACGAAGAAGCGCTCTATCAAAATCTGGCCTATTTCCTCAGAGGCGTGATTCCGGCAGCGGAGGAAGCGGGAGTCTATCTGGGCATTCATCCCGATGACCCGCCCTGGTCGATTTTCAGCCTGCCGCGCATCGCCCGCAGCGAAGCCACTTTACAGCGTATTCTGGACGCGGTGGACAGTCCCCATAACGGCCTGACCTTCTGCACAGGGTCACTGGGTGCATCGGCAGAGAACGACCTGCCGCGTATGATTCGCCATTTCGCCGGACGCATCAACTTCGTCCACGCGCGGAATGTCAAACGCTTTGGCGCGAAAGACTTCGAGGAGAGCGAACATCCCACCGAATTTGGCGATGTGGATATGTTCGAGGTGATGAAAGCGCTGGTCGAAACCGGCTTCGATGGCCCCATCCGTCCCGATCACGGACGCATGATCTGGGGCGAGGAAGGGCGACCCGGCTACGGGCTGTATGACCGCGCCTTAGGGGCGATGTATCTGTACGGGCTGATGGAAGCGATACAGAAACGGGGGACATAACATCCCCCGTTTGCTGTGCTGCATCCTTAGAGTGAGCACAGGTGACCAAACAATTGAAGGGCTATCCTGTCGATGGGTGGTTCATACTGCAAACTTTCCAACCGCTGTCATTCGTCATTTTGAGGCTTAGCGCGGGGAAATCAGCAGTAGTCGAAGTGCCTGCCTTTGAGACAGTTGTGATCTTGCCTGTGATATTCACATCGGCTGAGTCAGCGGTCTGGTTAGCGGTTTCATAAGTTAAGGCAGAGACATCGAATGTGGCTTTGCTTGCCTCTAAAGACCCGGTGATGACTCCGCCAAACTGCTGCAAGGCTTGTGTCGCGGCAGCATCCCCGCTGCAAATCAATTGATCAACCACACCACCGCTATACAATGTATCGATATACTCTTTTGCTAAAGCCGAGGGGTCTTTTGCACTGCTGCCACTCACTGCATCGGTTGCAGTCGGGACTGACGTGCCTTCATGGGGAGTGCTGCCGGCGCTCTCGGTACGTTCTGGGGTTGTTAATGCTGCTGATGTGCTGACATCCGGTGTGCTGCTACCACTGGAAACGCTATTCGTTGCTGTAGCTTTCGCGGGACTTTTGCCACAACCCGATAAAATAATGACTAACACGAGCGCAGCGATAACTATGACTAGTAAACGCGATTTCATAGACTTTTCTCCTTAGGGGAATTTGATTGGCAGGTAAATGAAAAGCTGTCGTGATGTTCAGACATTCGCTGGGGTTTGAACAACGCGCAGAAAGAGCCGCTGAAGCCTTATACAAGGTTCATCTGTTTTGACTTTGATTGTTAGAGCATTACGATTGAGAAGCGGGGTAAATGAAGATGGTGGGTTGCAACTTTACATCATCAGCACCATCGTTCGGCAGCCAGTAAAGTCAACTTAGAGTGTACAACTTAATTGTTGCTGGCATACCCTTCTGGGGGTGGATTATTTAGTCATCCCGTAGAGGGATAAGGATACTTCCTCGGTAAGTGATGAATGATCATATTCCGATGATTATAGCGGGGCAAAGAGGCACTTTACCCCGCTCAAGAAATCTGAAATTCGTCCCGTTGCACTTACGCTGGACGAATCTTGACCGTGTGCACAGGCTGTGATGTCGTGTGCTGTACTGTCAGCGTGAGGGCATTCTTATCCGCCGTGTACGTGCCGTCGGAAAGTTCGACCACGTAGCCATTCGGGTACTGGTAATCCGGCACGAAAATTTCCGTTGGCGCATTCACCGCCGGGTCATGACGGAATTCCAGTTCAAAGGTTTTGGTTTCCAGTTCGAAGCTCATTTTGAGGGGTTCGCCAGCAATCTTCCGCGCATACGGACGCACAATCGCCGGGAGTCCGCGTCCGCCGGAGTGAATATCGTCGCCGTCCTGCTGGTCACGGCTGAAAATCGACAAATCCTCGTCGTTCCACAAGTCGCCGCGTTCGTTGGTGTTGTCTGCCGTGTAGTTCCAGATCGTGCAGTTGAGCAGGTTGGCATCCATCGCGTCGTAGTACAGATCGAGCGCTTCGACATGCTGCGAGAAATTCCCGGTGCGGTAAGCGCTTTTCTCATCCAGATCGTAGGGGATGCCGAATTCCCCGCCCATGATCTCCTTGCTCAGTACCTGATTATGCCCAAGCTGGTCTTTAAACGACTGCTTAACCGCCTCACGTCCCATGACGGGCTGCTGTGTTGACCAATCCAGCGCGATTTCCGGGTTAAACTGCTTCATCATCAGCGTGATGATGTCGTACCAGTGTCCGGCATTGACCACATTCGGCGGGTCGTCCGCGCCCCAATGGGGATGATCGCCACCGGGAGCGCCTTCGAAAAACACCATCGCTTTGGGGTCTACACTGCGGATTTCGGTAATAAAGCGCTTGATGAAGGGCTTCATGTAATCATCCGCGACGCTGATCGGCTTGCCATTGCGTGTGGCGAAATGATCGGGACGCAGTAGGCGTGGCTCACCGCCTTCATCCGTCCATACGCCGTTTTGTTTCCAGACGCATTCATATCCATCGCGCCACAGCCGTTCACCTTTCGGGTTAACGACGCTGCTCCCGGTCAGTTCCGGCCCTGTGAAGCCCAGTTGATAGCTATTGATTTCCAGCGCCTTGCCGGATGCCAACTGCATCCCCTGAAATGGCGTAGGCGTGCTGCCAATCGCCCAATTGCCCATCATCGCGCCCAAATCCGGACAGCCGATATAGCCCGCGCCGGGTTCATTCAGACTGTCATAGCCGACCACATTCGGCAGGTCTTTCAAGCGCATCGCCACCTGCTTGATAGCGTTGATGTAATGGCTTTGCAGATACTCCTGCGCCGGAACACCGTCGATTTTTGTGGCAGGTGCGAAATCATTTCCGGCGAAGAACAGTGTGAACATGGTTGCCGCGCCGATTTTGCTGTTATTGGTCGGCCAGATCATGCGCGGGAAGGGATCGCCGTGCGTCTGATGGGTGATGGCTGCACCTGTCACCGCCAATTTGGTCAAATCCATGCCGACTGCTTCCAGCGTCCAGCCGGGAGCGCCATCGCCACCTGTCCAGCGGCTCCATACATCCTCGTGCGGGTCGATGAATACACTGATGTCGTATTCCACCGCCTTCTTAATCACCGCGTAGAGATAATCCAGATAGGCTTCGTCGTACTGTCCCGGCCCCGCATGTTCAACTGCTTCCCATGTAATCAGGAAGCGCAAAAAAGTCATGCCCCATGCTCGCAGCCGCTTGAAATGCTCGTCGGCTTCTGCCAGCGGGAAAGGCCGCCCGATGAAGGATACATTGCGGTGGTCATAAAAGCCTTCCTTGTTGTAGGTCGCGCCGTTGGGTGTCATCGGCACTTTCGTGTTCCCGCCCAGATTCACCCCGCGTAAAAGTAGCGTCCGTCCGGCTTCATCCTTAAACCAACTACCATCTGTACGAATCATAATTTTTCCTTTTTATGGTGTAGATATCGAAGTAGTCTCTAAATCGTAACGTATCAATCCACCCAAAACATTAATTAATGCTTCCCCACTCAATTCCTGTTGATAGGCCGAAATCGCTGTTTGACAGTCTGTTCGAATTGCTGCCTGCACACCCGTATCTGGTTTTCCAAAGCCAAAGTCAACTGTACAGCGAATGCGAGAAATATAAGCGTTTTCAGGCTCAAATGCTGAGAAGACCTCTAATACCTGCGCTAGAATATCACTGATTTCCTGAGAGGATATTTCACTGTATAAGAAGAATCCGAATTCGGTATATATGGGCACAAATGGTGTCATACATGCCGCGTCAATGCCCTCCACCCCGGTAGAATTTACTGCCCCTGTTCCTTGTATCGCCTTATCGTGAAGCAAATCGGTCAGTTTTTGTGATAGTCCCAGTGGTTGGAAAGCAGACACAACAGGTACACATTTTGGGGCGGGGGTAAAGGTTGGCGTTTTCGTAGAAGCGACTGCTGGAGGGGTAAATGTCGCGGTGGGTGTCCAGGTTATGCCGTAAACAGTCTCTAATTGACTTTCTATAATGCTGCTGAAATCGGATGTCGGTACAGACCCCTGCCCGTAAGGCGGCTCATGAGCATCCATTTTTCGAATAATCTCATTGGCGATGATTTCGGCATAAAAAGGGGTGGAAGACAGAGCAAGCGTTGGGTTTTGGGTGAACACAGCAATGGCGGTATGCTCGGCGGATATGGTTTCCAGCGCTTCCTGTGTAGCGGTGACATCAGATGGTGAGGTCGGCAGGACAGGTTCCACAGTGGGAACCGATGAGCGCTCGGCAGCATTTCTTTTTAAGGCTGCATCAAACGCCATAACAAAAGATACAGCAAAAATAATTACCAGAACCAAATAGCTGCGAACTTTATGTCCACGATCAGTCAAAATAATTGCTCCTCCGAAGAAACCATGCCGGATTCTAGGTGGGAACGGATGGTTTGTGATCTGTACGAATCGTCATGATTTTTCCTTTAAAACGTAGAAATCATAGTCAAAAATATGTTTAAAACCGAATTGGCTGTAGAGCGGAAAGCCAAAGCGCGAAGCCGTCAGCACAATCAGGCCGTGACCATCGGCTGTCGCATCGCGGAGGATGCGCGTCAGAATCGCTTTGCCGAGTCCGCGCCGCCCCCACTCCGGCAGAGTCGCCATGACATACACACCGGGCACACCTTCGCCCATAATCAACGCGCCAATCGAAGCGGGTTGTTCATTACCTACCCGCGCCAGATACACCCTTGCCGGGTCGCCGCTCAACCAGCTATCCGCCATCGCTTCAAAATAATCCAGCGCCTGACCTTCCGGGAAGCGAAAGGCTGTCCGGCGGATCAGGCTGGCGGCCTGCAAATCTGCCTGTGTTTTTGCCTGCCAAACCTGAATATCGGGGTCATAGGGGATAAATAGGGTGGGTAGAGTCGCGACCATCGCAGGCAGCGGTGGACGATCACTCACGAGTCCATGTCGCTCCATAAAGCTATCAATTTGTGCAGGCTGGCGCTGGTGACTCATCCACCAGTACCAGGGGACATGACGTTCCGCAAAAAAGCGCTTCACATCCTCGATTTCACGGTCAATCGCGCTGTCGGTTGTGTTTATCGGGAAATCGAAACCGAGCGCCAGATTCAGCAGCGGCACTTTAATCCCCGTCGAACTGGCTTTTATCCCTTTTCCCTCAAAACGCACCGCATCCGGGGAACGGGACGAGAGCCATGCCTGTACCACCAGTGTGTGACGGTCAGCGATACGGATTGTGTCGTTGTTATCGGCTTGAGGCATAGGCTTTAGACAACAGCAATTCGGACTAATGCTGCAAGATTCTGCACCAGCCCGAAGCACTTTGCAAATGAAGGGGTTAAGAACGCGGGATTATCAACGAGTTCGGTCAGGCTCCGTCCTTGAGCTTAAACGCCAGCAAAATCTGCCACTTGGTCTTACGATGCTCAATTTTGGGGTCAGTTAGAAATTGCTCATAGCGTGCCGCGAAGTTGTCGCCTCTTTCAGTGTCCCAGCGATCAATCGGAATATTGTTTTTCTTGATCCATTCGACCAGGGTTTTATTCCCCTGATACCCTCCGCCTGAATAGATAATGCTCACGTACTTCCCGGCAGGCATAATCCCGGCTTTGATACGCCCATCGTCTTTCAGAGCTTCCTTGACCGGGATGCCGTATTCCATATCCATGATGTCCTTCATATCGATGCAGTGATAGCGCAGGAAGGGTGGTTCAGAAGCTTCTACGCCATTCTGCTTGAACCACGCTTCCAATTCCCTGCGTATCTTATCGATTTCTACACGCATCCCTCCATAAGGTGTCACGATACGAATGCCCATATAGGTTTTTTCGGGCTGATGTTCAATTTTGGGTTCGGTAGCTGTGTTGACATTTTTCGCCATGCGCTTCCCTTTTCTCGCTCAAAATCGAGTTTTTTAAAGTATAACCCTCAAGCCAACTTTAGAGTCAAGCGATAGAAAAAGCACCGGCAAAGCATTTTCTACTTCACAAAATGCGGCAGCACATGTTCGGCGTATTCCGCCACGATGCGTTCTTCCTCGCCGCACATCAGGTAAATATTGAACTGCGTCACGCCAGCCGCTTCCAGTTCCTTCAATTTCCTGACGTGCTCTTCCACCGGGCCGAGGATGCCGAAGCTGTCCACGATCTCGTCCTTGATGAACCCCAGGTGGTCGGCATCTTTATCGGCATGGTGACGATAATCGTAGCCCTTACGCCCTTCGATGTAATCGGTCAAGCGCTGTGGAATATCGCCTGCGCCGCCCTTACCGTATTTCTCGACAATATCCGCCACGTGGTTGCCGACCATCGCCGGGAACCAGCGGGTTTGTGCGCGCGCCTTATCCATATCACCGACCCAGACCGGCGCGGCGGACATGACTTTGTAGTTCGACATATCGCGTCCGGCGGCTTTCCCGGCGCTGATGGCCTGATCGCTGAACCACTTCACCAGCCAGGGATCGGCAAGTTGAATAATCAGACCGTCGCCAGCTTCACCCGCGCCCTTAAGCGCCTTCGGACCATAAGCGGCAATCCAGGCTGGCATCTCATAACCATTCGACCAGGGAATCTGCACTTCCGCCGAGTCGTCATCATATTTCACAGTATCGCCGCGAATCATACCCTTCACGGCTTCAATGAATTCGACCATCGTTTCAATCGTCAGCGGCTTTTTACCCAGCAC
>JBGAGR010000217.1:0-13860 GCA_044226645.1 Aggregatilineales bacterium | reverse complement strand
TGGATTTAGGGCTTGTCCGATACTGGCACAACACCCTTTGCCAGCCTTTATATCCTCTTTCAGCCCCCTTACCATCTTCTCTTGTAGCCGGGTTGGCTTTAGCCCCCGGCTGTGCGACTGTTTAGGCTACGGACTCGTATTCAGCACAAATAGCTGCGTCGTGCTCCATTGTCCCCAGTTGCCCTTATGATCTTGTGCATGTACCCGCCAGTAGTAAGTGCCATCATTGAGCGTATCTATCGTGACATAAAGCGCATTGACGTTAGGCGTGAAGCTGATCGGCGCACTGAACTGGTCAGTGGTATCCACCTGAACTTCATAGGTCACAGCCTTGGTGACACGACCCCATGTCAAACTAATCGGCAGAGATGTAAAGTAATTCTCTGTCGGCGCGATGCCTTCCGGGTCAGGCGTAACGACCACCGGGACGGTGTACAGCGGGTTTCCGCTCACATACACATTATCGTGAAGCTCATCGGCGGTGGTCGGAACGAGGTGCCGCGCCAGTGAGACAAAGGCCACATACTGCCCATCTGAACTAACGGACGGGAAATAACTGTTGTCATACGGCAGAAGACCGCCATCAGCCGGGGCGATAGGAGCCATTACGCCTGTTTCAAGATCATAGACGAGCATGGCCGTTATGCCGTTGCTCTGTCCACTTCCGGTAATACCATAGGTTTCATAGACCACATAGCGCCCATCAACGCTAATGACAGGACTATTGCTGGAAACTACAAACTGCTCACCATTCGTAGTGAGATTGACACGGGTGGTTTCCCCTGTTTGGGTGTCGTAAACGAAAATGTCGCCCACGCCGTTAGTATCGCCGGGAACCAGATTATCAGCAGTCGATTTGAAGGTGACATAACGCCCATCAGGACTGATCGAGGCTCTGGTACTATCGCCATTGCTCTCCTGACCATTCATGCCGACACTGACACGGCTGATTTGTCCGGTTTGAACATCCGCCAGAAATACATCGGTGCTGTTGTTAGTGTCTCCGGTCAAGAGGTTCGTGGCGAGGGATTCAAAGGTGACAAAGCGTCCATCCGCGCTAATCGGATTTCTGCCCAGATAAGCATTACCATCGCTGGGAACGCCGCCAAGTCCTCCATCGACGATGGTGAGCTGTCCGGTCTGCAAATCCTTGAGGCGTATAACCCGTATTTCTCGACGATCCATAGGGGAAAAAATAGCCAGCGTCGGACTTTCGAAGGCAACATAGCGCCCATTTGCACTGATGGTGGGATTGTAGCCAATATATAAATCACCACTGGCGTTTGTACTCGCGCTGCTGGTGATACCAGTTACGCGATCATACAGGTAGATGGTTGTGAAGGTGAGCGAACCATTGGAAACCGGATTTGTTGCCTCTGCCTGAAAAACGACATAGCGACCATCGCCACTGATGGATGGGTTATAAGCGGAAAACTCGGTCATCTGGTTACCAGCAGTAGTGAAATTGACGCGGCTGGTTTGTCCAGTTTGGCGATCATAAACGAAAATATCGCCTACGTGATTGGTATCGCCCGGAACCAGATTAGTCGCGTCTGAAGTGAATACAACCGTGTTTCCGTCGGCGCTGATGGTTGCGCCCCAGTACCCGCTGCCTCGATCACCACGCTGACCCGTACTGGATACACTAACCAATTCGATAGGGGTGCTATCAGCGCGAATAGGCGAATGAATGAACGGCAGCACAATCGCGATAATAAGCAGTAAAGGCAGCAGGGAATATCGTAATTTGAAACTCATGTTGATGCGTATGCGCTTCCGGCAAATTTACACTTGAAGCAGATAGACTTATCATGCTAATTATAATTCTATAGATGGTATTTAAGACCCGCACTTAATCCGCGCCAGCCGCCGCCAATGCATCCAGCGCTTGAATCTGTTCTTCACGCGCGGCTAATTGGGGACGGACTGCCAGCAGCAGCGCCGCCGCCAGAACAGCGATAATCGCCACGCCTTGCAGCAGGACACGCGGCCCCAGATTATCGAAAATCCAGCCGTTGATGGGACTCGCCAGCAAAACAGCAATTCCCGGCGCGGTCACTTGTGCCAATCCTTGATGAGTCGCGGCGTTGGAGGGATGGCTGATGTGCGATACCAACAGCACCAGCGAGACACTTTGCATGGTATAAAATGTCCCACGCAGCAGCATAATGAACAAAATCGGTGTCGAGCCAGTCAGCAGTGAAAGCCCAATCCACAGCAGCGCTTGTCCGACCATGCCGAAGATCAGCAGCGTGCGTCCCGCCGCGAATTTCAGAAAACGATCATACAGGAACATCGCCGGGATTTCTGAAAGTGCTGCTACGGCTACGATCACGCCGATCAATCCATCACTTGCGCCCAGATCGCGCTTGAAATAGATGTAGCCGAAGGTGGTCGAAACACTCATGCCAATCTGGAACAGCGCGACACTCAGCAGCAGGACATAAAACACCGCCGGACGTGAGCCAACCGTTTTGCTCGATTTAACTTTACCGCTGGTGTGTTCCGGCAAGGCACGCATGAACGGCAGGGAAATGATATTGACCACTGCTCCCAGCGTGAACATGAGCGGATACCCGCCTAATCCAATAATCGCACCGCTGAATAGAGTTGTGACCGCCCAGCCGAACGATCCCCAGGCGCGAATTCGCCCGTAAATCGGCTTTTTCAATTCCTCCAATTTCGTAACGGTTAGCTGTGAGAGCAGGGATACTGCTGGCATATTAGCCGAGTCACGGGTGATGTTTGCCGCGCTTACCCACAGCTTGCCGAACGGCAAAATCATGCCGAACAGCGCCAGAATGTGGCTGATTTGCAGCCCGTAAAACAAACGTCGATGCTGTCCACCTCGGTCTGCCAGATAATGCGAAAGCGGTGTCACAATGATCTGCGCCAGCGCACCAATGCCCACGACCAGGCCGATTTCTGTACCGGAAAAACCGAGCGAGGTCAGGTACAAACTCACGAAAGGCAGTGTCAGTCCGCGTGTGGCGAACGTCAGGAAATTGAGGGCGCTGATCTGGCGCAGTTGAGAAGCAGATGAATTGGAACCGGGCACGATGGTGTTCTTTTTGCTGAATATAACGACATTGCGCCGATAATAAAGATATTCAGCAGGTCAGGCAAGATAAATGTCAGACCACTGGTTGAGGCCACTAATTGGCTAAATAATAGAATTAATCTATTGTGCTATGGATAGGTAACATCAATACCTGTGTTTTTCAATTCGCTCACGAGTGATATTTTCCATTTATTATCATTTATGTTATACGGTATATATAGTACTCCGTGAAAATCTGATGGCTCTTCAATAGGTTTCTCCAAGTTTTCAGGTATCAATACCCTGACCTTCCGGGTTCCATATTTTCCGATGAAGTAACCCAACTCAAAAATAACATTTTGACGTGCCCTTGGTTTTAAATTATTGGGATTCTTACCGCCAGTATCATCTGGTGTCAAAAGCACTATCACATAAGCTACATTCGAGTAATGAATAAGCTGTTGAAAGATTGTTGCTGTTTTGATCTGCTGATCGGCAAGAATAATAGGCTGTAAATCAAGCTGCCGTACAAACAGTTCAACATCATTACGCATATTAAGATCATGTCCATGAACGATAAAGACGCTACGTTTCCTGATATGTTTTTTGACAAGTTCAATAAATATGTCTTTTTCTTCGTGTTTAGCAATAAAAGCAGCTTCAGCATCGGGGTACCATTCCTTTATTTCTCGAACATATGCATATTCACTGTAATTGCTAAGTATCACAGTTGGAATTGAGCGGCGCATAGTTTCTATTGCCAGTTGCAAGCCACTTATATCAAACTGCTTATCGTTATCAACCAACCTAATATCTACTATGGATAAGTCTATATATTCTGATCCGGCTAGTATATTTAAAGCCTCGTTAGGGTTATTAGCAGATAGGATTGAGAACTTTTCATCCTCTAGCCATTCTTTACGAATCTCGAGAAATTCCCAATCATCTTCGACGAACAATATTGTGTATGGTCCCATGATTATTTTGTGCCTTGTTATTGAAAGAGAATCTTTAGATTAAAAATTCAAGATGGGTTCTTTATAGGAATCCTCAATCTCATCGTAGTACCCTTAACTCCAGTCTTATGAACAGATATTTCTCCTCCATACGTTCTTACGATTAAGTCAGCCATTATCAACCCCATACCACCACTCATAGAATCTGAGATTTTTTGCTTAAAAATCATAGGCAAAAAATACTCCATTATGCCCAATCCAGTGTCGCGGAAATCCACTGTCACCCAACGCCGACTTGAGCATCCCATAATCATAAATCGCTTAACTTTAGATTTCGCCATTGCTTCTTCTGCATTATCAATCAGGATTTGCCAAACACAGGATAACCAGTCAGGATCGACTTGAATTGTTACTGAATCACTTAGTCTATTGAAATTTACAGTTACAGGATATTTTCGGGAGTGTCGATACTTGTCACTTTCTGTTTGAATCCACTTTTTTGCATTTATCTCCGCATAGATATGCTTACTCAGTGGACGAAAAAGTGGATTGAGACTAATAATTTCTCTGCTGGCTGTTTCAGCAATCCCCTGCATTTTCATAAATTTCTCAGAATATTCATCTGAAATGATCACCCCCTTTTTCTCCACATATCCCTCTATTGATGTTATGGCATCGCGAATTTTGATAGCTCTTTGTTTGATGTTATGCCTGGGTGCTGAATGTATTAACCCCTTCAACGCAAGCTCTGTTCGCGTTTCAAATAGGCTTGCATTTTGAATAACAATTGCGGCTTGATTAGCAAATAGTTGGAGAAACTCAATATCCTCCATATTAAATCTTTTGCCAACCTCGTATTCTACATATAGCACACCAATAATTGCTTTTTGCCATTCCAAATTTACTGCAAGAACTGCACCTAACTTACCTGTCTCAGCGTGTTGCGGGATTTGATAAGCCCACGTGCTGTAGTTGGGAACGAATAGATAAGGCATTTTACCCTTATATTGAACTAAACGTCCCGCGATGCCTTTGCCTTCTTTGACGACATCTCCCAGTTCTTCTGGACGGTCTTTTTCCGCGACAAGTTTGAGTTCTGCGCGTTTGGGGTAATACTGATACAATCCCCCACTTCTAGCATCCAATAACCTTACTGCTTCAGCCACGATGAAATTTAATAATGGTCTAAGTTCTAAACTAGAAGCCATAGCTAGTAAGGTGTCTCGCAGCGCTTCTCGCTGTTTTGAACGCTTTTGTTCCTGATCCAACGCCTCTTTAAGCTCTGTAATATCACGTCCTATCCCAACAATACCTATAATCTTTCCTTTTTCGTCCCGTAAAGGCACTTTTGTCGTCGAAAGCCAGCCTCTTTTCTTTGTCCGAATATCAATAATTCGTTCTTCCTGGCTGACCATGTCTATACCAGTTTCAATGATTTTCTGTTCATCCAGAAAGTATTTAGCAGCATATTCTAGTGGGAAAAAGTGAAAATCAGTTTTTCCACCGACATCATTCCCTCCTATTAATTCGGTTTCCTCTCGTGCTCCCAAGCGCCGGACAGCAGTTGCGTTCGCAATCACAAAAGAGCTGTTGACATCTTTCACGTAGATATAATCAGGGATATTGTCAATCAATGTACGCAAAAGTTTGTGTTCCCTTTTGAGGCGAGCTTCTTGGAATTTATATTTCGTTATATCCCGATTAATGCCAACCAATCCAACAATCTTTCCATTCATTCCGATTAGTGGAACTTTCTTAATAAGCAACCAGTGATTATCTCTTGTATCCAATTCCAGATCTTTAACCGGATTTCCTGTACGAATTAATTCTCTTTCCTCGTCATAGGCTCGTTGTGCGCGCCATTCAGGTAGATAATCAAAATCACTTTTACCAATCATCTCACTAGGGGAATTTGCTCCCATATCCTTAGCTGTTTGGAGGCTGACCCGAATGAAACGGCTGTCTGTATCTTTGACATATACTTGGTCGGGTAAATGATCCATAACCGCGTAAAATAAATTACGCTCCTTTTCTAGATCCTCTTCTGCTATCTTATATCTAGTTATGTCACGATTTATGCCAACTAGTCCTATAATTTCTCCATTCTCATTTCGCAGTGGTACTTTTGAGGCCAAAACCCATTTTTTCTCACCTGAGGGATAGGTATTAATTTCTTCCTCGTTGATAAGTGGTTCGCCTGTTTCAATAATTGTTTTCTCATCTTCAAAAAACTTCTCTGCTGTAGCTAAAGTTGGAAAATCTGTATCCCTTTTACCTTTCAAATCATCGGGGTTTTTCACCCCCATCAAATCTGCGACAGCCTGGTTAGCTTTGATGAAACGACTCTCGGAGTCCTTTACGTAAATCAAATCAGGCATGTGATTGATGATGGTATTTGAGAGGGCCTTTTCTTGGGCGAGTTCTGCACGAAGGGCTTTAAGTTCTTCGATAAGCTGTTTTTTAGTCTTATCTTCGTCGCTGGTAGGCATCATGTAGAAAGATTACTCAATAAACTTTGTTGAGAAAGTTAGCCGGATTCTTTTTCAGCACAATTTGTTAAGGATACAAGCATATTAATAACATAATAGTTGTGAATTTAGTAAAGCGCAAGCTTGTGCAATCGGGTTCGACGGTTAGAAAATAGTTTCGGTTTATGCAGTCTTAACCCGGACGTGATACTATTTACCCTATCGTCTGATGATTGAAGGATGAGGACGGTTCATGCTCGAACGTGAGCAGTTAGAACAAGCGATTGCCGCTCAGGAAGCCTTGCGCGAGACGTTGGGCGATGGTGTAGTCGATGCAACCATCGCCGTCCTGCGTGAAAAGCTGGCGGAAATGGCTTTCCACGATACGCCTGACCAGCGCAAATTGGTCACGATTTTGTTCGCGGATACGGTGGCCTCCACCGCCATGTCGGAACAGCTTGACCCGGAAGATGTGCTGGAAATCATGGATGGAGCGCTGCGTGCCTACACCAACGCCGTCAATGAAATGGAAGGCACTGTCGCGCGGCTGATGGGCGATGGCCTCTTGGCTTTTTTCGGCGCGCCTATTGGTCGGGAAGATGATCCGGTACGGGCGGTGCGCTGCGGTTTAGCCATCATCCGCGCCGCCAAGGAATATTCCTACGAGGTCGAAAAACGCTGGGGTATCAGCGGCTTTGACGTGCGCGTGGGCATCAATACCGGCCTGGTCGCGCTGGGCGAAGTCGGCGGCACAGTCGGCTCGGAATGGACAGCAATGGGCGATGCCATCAATCTGGCAAGCCGTTTACAAAATGCAGCTCCCATTGGCGGACTGCTCATCTCGCTCGATACCTACCGCCATGTACGCGGTTTGTTTGAATCGCGCCGTCTGGATGCCATTCAGGTCAAGGGTAAAGCCGAACCCGTTGCGGTCTATGTGGTCGAACGCGAAAAACCGCGCACCTTCCGTGTCAGCACGCGCGGTGTAGAAGGCATCGAAACGCCGATGGTTGGGCGCAACGATGAACTTCAGCAGTTGCAGGAAACCTTTGCCTGGGCAGTGGAAGAAAGCGAGACGCAGGTCATCACCATTACGGGAGAACCCGGTGTCGGCAAGTCCCGGCTGCTGCGTGAATTCGATAACTGGATTGATGAACTGCCGGAAAGTGTGCTGCATTTCACCGGACGCGCCACCACCGAAATGGTCAATCTGCCTTACTCGCTCATGCGCAATGTCTTTATTTTCCGTTTTCAGATCAGCGACAGCGACAACACCGCCACCGTTCGCGAAAAACTGGAGCGCGGCATTGTCGGCTTTATGGGGCAGGACAGCGCCCGTAAAGCGCACTATATCGGTCATTTACTCGGCTTTGATTTTTCCAACAGCCCCTACTTACAGGGCGATGATCGCCAGCATTTGACCCAGCTTGGCACGTATTACATCACTGAATTTTTCGATGCCGCCGCCGCCGATAATCCAACGGTCATTCTGCTGGATGATATTCAGTGGGCGGATAACAAATCGCTGGATTTGATTAACCATATCGTGCGCGTCAAACGCGGCTTGAAAATGCTCCTCGTCTGCATCGCGCGTCCCTCACTGTTCGAGCGCCGTCCGCCCATGTGGAATGAACGTCATGAATTCCACACCTACATCGAACTGCGTCCCCTCACCAAAAGTGATACGCGCAAACTGGCTTGCGACATTCTCTGCCAGTTGGATACTATGCCGCCTGAGCTGTTGGAAACCATTGTCAGAACATCCGACGGCAATCCTTATTACGTCGAAGAACTGATTAAGATGCTGCTGGACGATGGCGTGATCGTCAAGGAAAGCCCGAACTGGCGGGTAGACTCCTCACGCATGACCAACATGAAAATCCCACCCACGCTGACCGGCGTTCTGCAAGCACGTCTGGACACGCTGCCTCCGGAAGAACGTACCATGTTGCAGCGGGCTTCAGTCGTCGGGCGCATTTTCTGGGACAGCGCAGTGGCTAATCTCCATGCTGAGGGTGAGCATCCCATCGTCAACCCGCGTGACTCGCTGACACAACTGCGGCGGCGGGAATTGATTCGCAGCCGCGAACAATCGGCTTTTGATGGCACCAAAGAATTCATTTTCAAACACACTATTCTGCGGGATGTGACTTACGAAAGTGTCCTGAAACGTCAGCGCCGGATTTATCATGCGCAGGTAGCCGATTGGCTGGTCGAACGCAGCGGGGATCGTATCAATGAATACATCGGCCTGATTGCCGAGCATTACGAACGCGCCGGACAGGATGACAAGGCGCTTATGTATCTGACACGTGCTGCTGAACAGGCGTTGGGAATCAGTGCTTACCGGGAAGCCATTTCGCTGCTGGAAAAAGCAGTGGGCGTGGTCAAAAATGCCGACATTGAACAAAAGGCGCTTCATGAAGGCCAGATCAAGCTGCAATTAGGGCAGGCCTATCGCGGTCTGAGTGCCTATGATCGTGCCAAGGAACTGTACGAGGAAAGTCTGCAACTCTTTGTCGATGCCGAAAACAAGGAGGGTATCGTCCGGACATTGTATGAACTCGGCTGGCAAATCGGCTACATCATGCGCCGCTATGATGAGGGCGAAGAGTACATGCAGGAATCGCTGACGATTGCGCGTGAAATCAACGACAAACGCGGTATCGCCTGGGCTTTGAACGGTATGGGTGTGCTGGCACATTGGCGCGGCTGGTACAGTGAAGCGATCCGCTGCTACGAAGAAAGCCTGACCATTGCCCGCGAAATTGGTGATCTGCCGCGTACTGCTGGAGCCTTGAATAACATCGGCCTGGTCAAAACCGAATTAGGCTTATTTAGTGAAGCGCGTCAACCACTGGAAGAAAGCCTGCAAATGACCCGCCAGATGGGGCGGCGTTCCGGCATGATTAGTTCGCTCAATAATCTGGGGCGGCTGGCACAGTATCAGGGTCAGCATGATGAAGCCCGTGTGCTGTACAACGAAGGGCTGACCATTAGTAAAGAAATCGGTGATCGTTCCAATGTAGCCACCGGGTTATGGACATTGGGGGTGCTGGCGCGGCTGGAAGGCGATTTCGAGGATGCGCGGCGGCAGTTCAACGAAGCCTTAAGCATAGCCCGTGAGATCAATTTTCCGGCGGGTATCGGTTCTGCGCTGCAAGAATTAGCGCTGATCGCACGGCTGCAAGGCAATTATGATGAAGCCAAGCGCTATCTGGAAGAAAGCCTCAAGCTGGCGCGTGAAGTCGATGACCAACCGGAAATCGCCAATGCGCTGCTGCATCTGGGCGGCGTGATCCGCCTGACCGGGGCACTGGATGAATCGCGCAAGCTGCTGGAAGAAAGCGTCATCATGAACATGAACATCGGCAACCAGCGCGGTGTGGGACAGGCCTTGCGCTTCCTGGGCGATACAGCTTTAGTGCAGGGTCATTATGCCGATGCGAAAAAATTCTACAGCGACAGTCTGGCTATCCACCGCGAATACGACAATCGTTCCGGTATCGTCCTGACCGTCAGTGGATTGGGCTATATCGCCTTAGCGCAGGGTGATTTGGACACCGCGAAGCAGCGTTTCCAGGAGGCTTACACTGTCGCTGCCTCTATCCGCGATATGCCCCTGACGCTCTGGATTCTGGCAGGCGTATCGACCCTGTTGGCAAAAACGGGTGAAGAAGCCCACAGCCTGGAACTGGCTGGGTTGGTGATGAACCATTTCGCCAGTCCGCAGGAAGCGCGGGATCGTGTGCTGGCGGTGCTGGCGGAAATCCCCTCTGTGGACGGCGGTGATACGGCACAATCCTTGCAGCATGGACACGATATGGCACAGAATGCTTCACGGGGTCAGCTTGGTGTGGACGATGGACACTGGCTGTCGCTGCTGAATTAGTCCGATTCACGGACTGCTCATCCCGATCTCATCACCTGCTGCTAGAGTCCTGCGAATCCGGTTGGGGTAGACAATGTGCTCAAGCCCGTTGTTCAGTGGGAAATTGACAGGTGATGCTTATGCAAAAAACAGTTGATATGCGGCGCGTGATGCGGCAGGGTGTTCTGGCGCTGGTCGGCTTATCGCTGGCGGTGATTGTGTTCGCGGCGGTGCTGGGAACCGGACAATCCGCCGGGACGATTATCAGCACGTTTAGCACACGATTCCTCGGCATCATCATCGAAGCCTTACCTTTTTTGCTGCTGGGCGCGGTGATTTCCGGCGTGATTGATGCTTTCCTGACACCCGATGATATTGCGCGAGTAGTACCACGAAATCCGTTTCTGGCGACCATCGTCGGCGCGTTCATGGGTTTCGTTTTCCCGGTGTGCGAATGCGGAGTCGTCCCGGTCGTGCGGCGATTATTCAAAAAAGGCTTGCCGACCTGGGTAGGCATCACCTTTTTGCTGGCGGCTCCGGTCATGAATCCCATCGTATTGGTGAGTACCTATGTGGCCTTTGGCTTCGGCCCGGTGCTGATCGGGCGCGTGGTGTTTACGCTGATGGTATCCATCGGCGTAGGGCTGATTTTTTCGCTGGGGGCGCGTCCACAGGAAATTTTACGTCCGAATGCGCTGGTTCCGGTGATGGGCGGCGATGGGCAAGATATTGAACCGCCGAGAAGCCGAGAAAACCGAGAGGGAAATAAATCTTCTGCGATTGTCGATTCTGTCAGCGACATGTCAACAAGGTATCAGCAGGATTTTGCGGCGGTGAAGGTGCAGCGGAAGTCGTTGGTGGCGGGGATGGGAGCGGCGCTGCAATCGGCGAACACTGAATTTTTCGAAATGGGACGCTACCTGATTATCGGGTCACTGCTAGCGGCGACCATGCAGACGCTGATTTCACAGGATGTACTGCTGGCGCTGGGCAAAGGGCCTGTGATTTCTGTGCTGGTGATGCAGGCGATGGCCTTCGTATTAAGTGTGTGTTCGACGGTGGATGCGTTTCTGGCGCTGGCCTTTGTCGGAACCTTTACGACGGGTTCGATCATCAGCTTTTTGACCTTCGGCCCGATGGTGGACATCAAAAGTACGTTGATGTTTCTGGGCGTGTTCCAGAAGCGTACCGTGTTATATCTGATTTTACTGCCACTGCTGATGACCCTGCTGATTGGCGTGTGGCTGAATTTGAATGTGGCGTTTTAGACTGGAGAGCGTATGCAGGCAGTTGAACATTTCCATGAGCATGACCACGAACATCCGCATAACCACCGCAATGAGGTGCTGCAAGGCTGGGCGAAAGCGGCATTACTGACTGGATTGGGGGTTTATTTTGCCTATAACATCGCCAGCGGCAATATCACCAATTACATCAACGAGCGTTTTTCCTGGTTATCGTATGTGGCGGCGGCGCTGTTTTTGCTGTTGGGGATTGCGGCTGTGGTCAATATGCTGCGACAGGGCGGTGAGCATCATCACCATGAGCATGAAGATCATGACCATGCCCCGGTTACGTGGGGTGTGTTGGCGGTGATGGCGATTCCGTTGGTGCTGGGGACGCTGATTCCATCCAAGCCGCTAGGGTCATCAGCGGTGGATGGCAATATCAGCCTGAGCGCGGTTTCGGTCACGAGTGCGACGACCTTTACGACTGATCCGATGCAGTGGAATGTGCTGGACTGGCTGCGGGCTTTCAACAAGAGCGAGGATGTTACCAGCTTCAACGGCAAGCAGGCGGATGTGATCGGCTTTGTCTACCGTGAGGCGACGTTTGCCGATAACCAGTTCATGATTGCGCGGTTTACGGTAAGCTGCTGCGTGGCGGATGCTTCAGCCATCGGTCTGCCTGTGGTGTGGGATAAAGCGGGGGATTTTACGCAGGATACCTGGGTCGAGATCAAAGGGACATTTCAGGTGGGCGAATTCCGGGGCGATACAGTGCCGATTCTGAATGCGACCAGCGTGACACAGGTCGAACAGCCTGCACATCCCTATTTGTATCCATAAAAACGAACCGCAGAGGCGCAGAGATTACGCAAAGACGCAGAGAAAAATGCGGTGAAAAAAGCAGGTGAATCATTACGATTTGTTACCTGATAATCTGGTGAAAACAGGTGAAAAGTTTGCGTATGGTTTGTAATCATTTGGAAAACGAAACCATTGTACCCGTAAGTTTCAACTTTCTTTGAAGATAGGCTTATAATTTCCTCTCTGGATTCCAGGCTTTAGAGATGGGAATTGATTGATGTATCCCAAACTTATACTGGTCGCTATTTTGTTATACTTGCCAACCTCCATTTTGGTGGCACAAAATGAGCAATGTCCCACAGTACCAGAAGGACTCACCCATATCGTTTCAATGAAGGCGAGCAATGAGGGCAATATCGTTAAATTATCGCTGAGTGATGATCGTTATAGCGATTATTTAAAAGTGAATCTCGCATGGAATGTCTTGACCGGGGATATAACAGCTGAAGCGGATGAGAAGACTGTAGAGGCTTTGAAGCTCGTTGACCAATTAGACTTTGAGGACAGCTTCTACACGGATAATGATGCTTCTCACCTGAGCTTATCCTCTCTACCTGACTCAGACATGGCTTTATATATCGCGGGTGATTCACCGCCCACATTGTATTCAGCCAATGTCAACACACTTCAAACTCAAGCACTTGGCACACTGACAGAGAATCTTTCCGATGTCGATGTTATATGGTACTCAGCAACCCAAGCCATCATAGTAGTAACGCCTATTTATGGGCCTGGGTTTTACAGCTATGACGTGTGTACAGATGGTTCATGTTTCACGGATTTGACAGAGACGATAGGATTTCCGTCCGAACGTCCGGCGATAGACATACAAAGTGATTTTCTTGCTACCTATAATACCGATTCGTCAACCATTACGATTGTTGAACTCACAAATAAAACTCTTTACAAAGAATATGTCATCGAACATCGGTTGCTTGCAAACCAGAACCCCATATGGTCAGCAGACGGGTTATCATTATATGTTTTGGGATTTGATGACAATTTAGCTAATCTTGTTGTTTACAGAATAACCATATCTACAGGCGATATAGAGCTAATCGCGAAATTGAACGACACATCCGATTCGATTCTCGGTTGGCTGATATTGCCTGACAATCATGTTGTCGTAACGTTGGATACAGAGTTACACGTTATTTGCTATGCCTGATTGAACGCATAAAACGGATACACCAGTGATATACTCTGAATCAAGGTCTGTTCATTGTGCAATACCGTCGCGATGAACAGAATCAGAGGTGTTGTATTGTGGCAGATCGCCGTCCCCCTCCCCACAAGCAAAAAGTCTGGCGAAATCTGGAACACTATAACCAGGCGGTAGCCTCCCAGTGGACAATCTTCCTCACGGCGATGATCGTCGTCTGGGATGTCATCCTTGCAAAGGCAATAACTTCCGCTTCTGACAGTCCCATCCGGA